>JABLXR010000038.1 GCA_013178015.1 Anaerolineae bacterium | reverse complement strand
GGGTGAAGGTAGGGGACGAGGTAGAGATAGTAGGGTTACGGGAGACGCGGCGGACGGTAGTGACTGGGGTAGAGATGTTTCGCAAGACTCTAGATGAGGGGATAGCGGGGGACAATGTAGGGTGTTTACTGCGGGGGATAGAGCGGGATGAGGTAGAGCGGGGGCAGGTATTAGCCCAGCCTGGGAGCATACGGGCGCACGATCGTTTCCGGGCGCAGGTATATGTACTACGGGCGGAGGAAGGTGGGCGGCACACGCCGTTCTTGCCTGGGTATCGGCCGCAGTTTTACATGCGGACGTTGGACGTAACGGGGACCATCTTGCTGCCTGAGGGGGTAGAGATGGTGATGCCTGGGGACAACATAGAGATGACGGTGGAGCTGATCACGCCAGTAGCGCTGGAGGCGGGGAGCCGGTTTGCCATCCGTGAGGGTGGACGCACCGTGGGTGCCGGCGCCATCACCGAAGTGCTCGATTAGGCCACCGGAACTGCCGGGATTTGCCTTCCGGCTCGGGAGCATGAATAATGGCTAAGAGAGCTGTACGGGTCATCGTGACCCTGGAGTGCGAGGGCTGCAAGGAGCGGACTTACACGACGGAGAAGAACCGCCGTAACGATCCCTCCCGCCTGGAACTCATGAAGTACTGCCCTCGCTGCAAGACGCATCGGTTGCATCGGGAGACTAGATAGGTCTCCCGCGCAGGCCAGTAGCTCAATTGGCAGAGCAACGGTCTCCAAAACCGTAGGTTGCGGGTTCAAGTCCTGCCTGGCCTGCCTGGATACCCTCAGTCGGAACACTTGACACCGCCGTACAAGGCGGTGTCTCTGTGAAGGGCACCGGCACGGCGAGCAAGGGCTATCTCTGTGGTCGGGTGAACACGTGAGCAAGACTGCGGTGCGAACCAAGCGCGGCGACGGCCTGATCAGCCGAGCACGGGACTATATAAAGGAGACGCGAGCAGAGATCGGGCGGGTGACCTGGCCTACGCGCGAGCAGGCGCTGCGCCTAACGGGGATCGTGCTCGCGGTGACGACGGCCCTCGCCGCCTTCCTGGCGCTGGTGGACTACATCTTTGCCTGGTACGTCAGCCGGGTATTGGCGCTCGATGTCATAGCCATTGGAGTGTCATTGGTGCTGGCGATCGCCGGGGGCGTCTGGTGGGTGACCGTCGGCCGCCGCCGATGATCGGGGAGTATTGACTGACTGCGGTTGGTGTTATGGAAGACAAGAACAGAGAGGACGGCTGGGACGAGTTGGGGGCGCCAGAGGAAGGCAATGGGGCCGACGCGGCTGCACCTGTCGCGGCCGAGGCTGAAGCCGAGGCTGAGGCTGAGGCTGGGCCAGAAGCCGAAGGAGAGGCCGAGGAAAGACCGGCTAGCCACTGGTACGTGGTGCATACCTACTCCGGGTACGAGAACAAGGTGCGGCAGAATCTGCTCCACCGTGTGGAATCCATGGCCGCCGGAGACCTCATCTTCGACGTGGTCGTGCCCACGGAGGAGGTGGTGGAGCTGCACCAGGGCCAGAGGCGAACGGTAGAGCGGCGTATCTTCCCCGGATACGTTCTGGTCAACATGATCCTGAACGATCACTCGTGGACGGTCGTCCGCAACACGCCCGGAGTGACGGGTTTCGTGGGCAGCGGCAAGGACCCGACACCGCTCTTGGAGGACGAGGTCGCCAAGATCATGCAGCGCATGGAGGCGGGCGCCCCGCGGGTGCGAGTGTCCTTCCAGCCCGGGTCCAAGGTCCGTATCACCGATGGGCCGTTTGCCGACTTCATCGGGACGGTGGACACCATTGACAACGACCGGCGCAAGGTGCGGGTCATGGTCAACTTCTTCGGTCGAGATACCCCCATCGAGCTGGACTTCCTGCAGGTGGAGGAGATCTGACCGCCCGCTTCTTGTAGCGGCAGTCTAGGGGGCATAGATGGCGAAGAAAGTGATGGCGGTGGTCAAACTGCAGATCCCCGCTGGCAAGGCGACGCCGGCTCCGCCGGTTGGGCCGGCTCTGGGGCAGCACGGCGTGAACATCATGGCGTTCTGCAAGGAATACAACGCTAGGACGGCCTCCATGGCGGGGGCCATCGTCCCGGCCGAGATTACCGTGTATCAGGACCGGTCTTTCACCTTTGAGACCAAGAGCCCTCCGGCGAGTGACCTGCTCAAGCGCGCGGCCGGAGTGGAGAAGGGCTCGGGAGACCCGGGGGGGCAGCGGGTGGCTACGGTGACGCGGCAGCAGATCCGCGAGATCGCAGAGGCCAAGATGCGCGATCTGAATGCTCGTGACCTCGAAGCGGCCATGCGCCAGATCGAGGGGAGCGCCCGTAGCATGGGCTTCCGGATAGAAGAGGATTAGGGCGCGCATCAGCAGTGGGAGAGCGTGAGCTCGTCAATACCACGGGAGGTGGCATTGAGTAGCAGAGGCAGGAAGTACTTGGAGGCCGCGGCCAAAGTAGACGGCCGGCGAGCCTACGGAGTAACCGAGGCGCTCCAACTGGTGAAGGATACCAGCTTCACCAAGTTCGACGGGACGGTTGAGGTGCACATGCGCCTGGGCGTGGACCCGAGACACGCCGATCAGCAGGTGCGAGGCACCGTGGTGCTCCCCCACGGAACGGGCAAGGAGGTGAGGGTGCTGGTCTTCGCCGAGGGCGAGGCTCAGCGCATCGCGGAGGAGGCCGGGGCCGATTACGTCGGTGGAGACGATCTGGTGGAGCGGATTCAGGGCGGTTGGCTGGACTTCGACCTGGCCATCGCTGTGCCGCAGATGATGGGCAAAGTAGGCCGTCTGGGCCGCATCCTGGGCCCCAGGGGCCTGATGCCCAACCCTCGGGTGGGCACAGTGGTGCAGCCGGAGGACCTCGTGCGTGTGGTGTCGGAGGCCAAGCGGGGGCGAGTCGAGTTTCGGGTGGACCGGGGTGCCAACCTGCACGTGGCCATCGGCAACACCTCGTTCGAGGTGGAGAAGTTGCGAGAGAACTTCGCGGCGCTCATGGCCGAGGTGATCCGGTCCCGCCCTCCGGCCGCTCGGGGCCAGTTCATTCGCCGTATCACGGTGACCAGCACCATGGGCCCCGGCGTGAAGGTGGATGTGGCCGAGGCCCAAGCTCTGGTGTAGTATGAACATCGTACCGGCCTATCGGTAGAAGGCCGGCCAAAGCAATAGCACCTTGCCGAAGACAGCCGGCGCATCGAGCGATGCTTAATGGACGCCTGCCGAGGCGAGGTCCCGAAGTGGGTACACGCGGGCCCTTGCGTCGTTGGCGCCAGGGCCTGTTTCTGTCGGCGGGAATGTGGAGGTAGCTATCGGTGGCGATCAGTAGACAGGAGAAGCAGGCTCTGGTCAAGGAGTACGAGGAGAACCTTGACTCCAGCCGCGCCTTCTTCCTCGCTCACTACACTGGCCTGACGGTAGGCGAGATGGAGCGCGTGCGGGAGGCCATGGCTCGCGAGGAGACACGGGTCGAGGTGCTGCGAAACCGGCTCTTCCTGATCGCGGCCCAGCGGGCGGGCAAGGAGGCGGTAGGTCAGATCCTGGACGGACCCACGCTGGCCGTGTTCTGCCTGGGCGACCCGACGTCGCCTGCCAAGACCTTGTCTGGGTTTGCTCGGGATATGGAAGGGCTGTCCGTCTACGGCGGGCTGCTGGGACAGGCCGTCCTGGGAGCGGAGGAGTTCCAGCAACTGGCCGGCCTCCCCAGCCGGGAGGAGTTGCTGGCCAAGGTGGTGGGAGGGCTGCAGGCTCCCATCTACGGTTTGGTAAGCGTGCTCGGCGGGGTGCTACGAAGCATGTTGTACGTCCTGCAGGCGCGGATAGATCAGCTGGAGGGGCAGGCTTCATAGCGGGCCGGCCCAGTATCAGAGTGCGGAGGGCAGAGAGATGACGAAGGAAGAACTCATCCACGCCGTGGAGCAGATGAGTGTTTTGGAGCTGGCGGAACTGGTCAAGGCCCTGGAGGAGCGCTTCGGGGTGACGGCAGCGGCTCCCGTGGCAGTGGCGGCCGGTCCGGCCGTGGTACAGCCCGAGGAGGAAGAGGAGAAGACCGAGTTCGACGTCGTTCTCCAGGAAGTGGGCGACAAGAAGATCCAGGTGATCAAGGTGGTGCGTCAGCTCACCAGTCTGGGGCTGAAGGAAGCCAAGGAGCTGGTAGAGAGCGCTCCGGCCAAGGTGCTCGAGGCCGTCACCAAGGAGGAAGCGCAGAAGGCGCAAGAAGCGCTCCAGGCCGAGGGAGCCAAGGTCGTGCTGCAGTAGCAGACGACGTCATCGCCAGGGGGCAGCAGCAGATGCTGCCCCCTTCGCTCGTTAACGGCTCGCCCTTTCCAGGCGCGCAAGAACCCAACCGCTACGCCGCGGTACTATCGGAGCCGCTAGTCCCGAGGCGGGGGCGCCTCGTCGGCTCCCGCCTCGGTGGGTTAGGCACCAGCGCCGATTCTGGCCACGCGGGGGAGCCGACGCTTGAACCGATTCTTCCGCACTAAGTCACAGACGCGCCTCACCGCCTCTTCCCGATAGCCCCGGTTCTGGACCTGGGCGGGGGAGAGCCGGGCGTCGAACAGCAGATGCAGGATGGCGTCGGCCTCAGCGTAGGTTAGGCCCAGGTCGTCCTCGTCGGTCTGGCCGGGCCACAGGTCGGCCGTGGGGGGTTTGGCCAGTATGGACTCCGGCACATTCAGGGCGGCGGCCAATTGCCGGACTTGGGTCTTGTACAGATCGCCGATGGGGGCAAGGGCACAGGCGCTGTCGCCGTAGAGAGTGGAGTATCCTAGCAGGATTTCGGTCTTGTTGCCCGTGCCCAGGACCAGCCCCTGGAAGGCTTCGCTGCGGTCGTAGAGCACGATCATGCGAGCCCGGGCCATGGCGTTCCCCTTGCGCCGGCGGTCCATGTCGGGGAGGGCGGCGAAGAGGGGATCCACGAACGGCGTGATGTCCACGTGCTGTCGCTGCACACCCGTCCTCGCTACCACCTCCAGGGCGTCTGCCAGCGAGGCGGGGGACGAAGTAGCGTAGGGCATGGTCACCGCTAGCACGTTCTCGGGCCCCAGAGCCTCCGCGGCCAGGTAGCAGACGACGGCGGAATCCAGGCCGCCGGAGAGGCCGAGGACGGCCCGTCGGCGGCCGGCACTGGCGCAACCCCGGCGGATGAAGCGGCACAGGCGAGTGCGTACTGCCGACGGGTTCAGGCTGAGTTCGGTGCAGCGATCCACATCTCCTCCCGAGGGCGGCGCAGATGTCCGGGCGATAGCGGGACAGCCCGGTTAGGCCGCTATCTGGGCTCCAGCGGGCTCAAGGTAGAGCACCCCGTCCCGGACGTCGTAGGCGAGGAGCTCAGCGTAGCGACCCCAGCTGATGGCCGTGTCAAGCTGTTCCTCGGCCTGGTCGGGAGGGAACTCCAATTCGAGGGCGGTGAGTACCAGGTCACGAGGCAGCCTCCTGCCCTCAGCCGCTGCCAGTAGCGCCAGAAGCCAACGGATGAGAGGAACTCGGCGGGCGCGCGTGGCGAAGATCTCCTTTCGGGTCTGGATGCTGGCTTCGGCGAAGGTTTCGCCCAGCGGTGTCAGCCTGATGTCGCCTTGAGACACGGTGGCGAACCCAAGCAGCTCAGCCGCTTCGCTCAGGGCCAGGAGCGGGTCCGAACCGATCTTGAGCTGCTCCGATAGCTGGTAGATGTCGGCGGAGTTGTCGGGAGCGGCAGACAGATGCTCCAGCAGGCCGGAGAGCTCACTCACGCCTACGTTCATCAGCGGCCTAGTGGGCCCGGGCTCGCCCGGGGCCGACCCCAGCTCCACCGCCTCGGGCTGGGTCTGCCCGGCCAGGATGGCGTAGACGCGATCGAGGATCTCGATGAAAGGGCGCGACTTGGGGTCACGGGGGTGCTCCAAAGGCACCTCGAGCTGGGCGATGATCCTGCCCGGGTCCTTCTGCATGGCTACCACCCGGTTGGCCATGAACACGGCCTCCTCGATGTTGTGGGTAACCATGAGGATGGCTTTGGTGGGTATGCTGCCGCTAGTCCACAGCTCCAGGAGCTCGCCGCGCAGGGCCTCGGCGCTGAGGACGTCCAGGGCGGAGAAAGGCTCATCCAGACAGAGCAGCTCCGGCTCCACTGCCATGGCACGGGCGAATCCCACCTTCTGCCGCATGCCGCCGGAGAGCTCCCTGGGGTAGGCAGTCTCGAAGCCATCCAGGCCGACCCGATCTATCAGGTCGAGCGCTCGCGCCGTGCGCAGCTTCTCCGGAACTCCCCGAGCCTTCAAGGCCACCTCGACGTTCTCCTGAACCGTGAGCCATGGAAATAGGGCGAAGGTCTGGAACACGATGCTGGATCGCGGGTTGACGCCCCGCAGGGCCTCGCCCCGATATAGCACCTCTCCTTCGGTAGCCCGCTGCAGACCAGTGATGATGCGCAGTAGGGTGCTCTTCCCGCAGCCGGACGGGCCGATGAGGGCCACGAACTCGCCCTCGGCGATGGTGAGACTGACGTTGTCTATGGCGACGAAGCGGCGCCCGTCGCTGCCATAGACTTGACTTATGCTCCTAAGCTCCGCCAGAGGGACGTTGCGGCTCAACTACATCACTCCATGCGGTAACGCTCTTCGGCTAGCCGGTACAGGCGGCGCCACAAGAGCCGGTTTATCAGGACCACTGTCACTATCATGCTCATGGTGCCAGCCAGCAGTAGTGGGTAGTCTCCCTGAGACGTCGCCCCGGCGATGACGGCGCCTATACCGCCTATCTCAGCGGTCTGGCCGGCAAAGGTCACATACTCGGCCACTATGCTCGCGTTCCACGCTCCACCGGTGGCGGTGATGGCCCCGGTGATGATGTAGGGGAAGAGGGCCGGGAGCACCAGTGTGCGCCAGCGGTCCGCTCCCCGCAGTTGGAGCAGGGAGGCAGTATACCTCAGATCCTCCGGGATGGCGCTGGCACCGGCCACGATGTTGAAGAGGAGGTACCATTGGCTGCCCGCGAGCATGAGCAGGATGGCGGCGAACTCGAGCCCGGACGGCACTCGCAGGAGCAGGAGCAGGACCGCCGGGAACAGAGCGGTGGCGGGGATGGACGCAGCGATCTGAACCACGGGCTGAAGGAAGGTGGCGACGGAGCGGTTGGTCCCGATGGCCACCCCCAGTGGCACCGTCCACAGCAGGGCGATGACCAGGGCGGCGCTGACCCGGGCAAGCGTTGAGACAGCGCCGATGCCTATTCCAGCCCACTGGTGTGCCGGCACTGACACGAGTACCTGGCCGGACCGGAAGACGCCATACGCGAGCACTGCTCCCGCCAGGGCGGTCAGGCCGTACACCAAGATCGTGCGGGGACGCTCTACGGTAGCCGGCTGGTCGGGGTGAGGGAAAAGCCTCTCCAGGCGTGAGTCGACGCGGGCGATCAAAGGACGCAGCACGGTTCGGGCGGCCCAGGCAGCAATGCGTGACCGATGCAGGCTGTGCAGGAACCACGAGGACGGCCTCGTCTCTCCGGTCACAGTCTCGAGCCCAAACTTGTCCGCCCACGCTAGCAGCGGGCGCCACACCAGTTGGTCGAGGGCGACGATGAGGAGGACCAATGTGGCCACTCCCCAGGCGATGGCGACGAGATCGCCCTGGTGGGCTGCCTCCTGGAGATAGGCTCCCAGGCCGGGCAGGCGGAAGTCGCGCTGGCCCACGGTGAGGATCTCAGCGGCCATGAGGAAGAACCAGCCTCCGGCCCAACTCATCATGCTGTTCCAGATGAGCGCGGGAGCGGAGAAGGGAAGCTCCAGCGTCTTGATTCGCTGCCAGGTACTCAAGCGGAACACTGAGCTGGCCTCGTCGAGCTCTCTGGGAATGGTGGTCAAGGACTGATACCAGGCGAAGATGAGGTTCCACGCCTGGCTGGTGAAGATCAGGACGATGGAGGCAAGCTCGGTGGCGATGGCGATGGGCAGAACGGCACTCAGGCTCAACAAAACCACGGGCAGAAAAGAGAGGATGGGCACACTCTGCAGCACATCCAGGGCCGGCATCAGCACCGTCTCCGCCAGTCGGTTGCGAGCTGCAGCGCGACCGTAGACGAGGGCGAAGAGCAGGGACAGAACGTAGGCGGACAGCATGCGCCCCAGGGATAGGAGGGCATACCAGGGCAAGGCCTGCGGTTGCAGGGAGATGCTGGGACCGCGGATGACATCAGGCGCTTGGAACGCGAGCCGCACGCCGGCGTATACGATTACGGCCACGGCCAGAATGACGATGACGTCCGCCCATCCCACTGGGCGGTGGGGCTGCCCCGGTGCGTAGCCGCGCTCGAGCGCCGCTGTCTGCTGCCTTCTAGACCAAAGCCACGGTGGCATCTGCGTGAATCTCCTGGTAACCCAAACTGTTCCTACCTCGGCTCTGGTCTGGAGCTTCTCGGGCCGACCCATTATGCCCAACCACCTCTGCCCACACAACTGATCTGCCTTACACGCGCGTACCCCCAGCGGAGGCTAGTGGCGGAACCGTACCACGCGCAACGCAGCCTTCCGCAGGCGTCGCTTGGCCGCCGATCCAGGGGTCACAGAGGCCTGTGCCACCGGCCTGGCGGATCGTGCCCACAGTATCGCACTGAGGAGCACCAGCCTGGCGTCGGCATAGCGTTTGCCGGCGTGGCCGTACCTGCGTCAGAATGGGCCAGTGGGTGGTGCTGCCACGTCCCTAGGGAATCAGGCCCGTGGGGGGTATCCCGGTCCCATCTGGGTGTGGCCTTGCGGCCCTCCACTCGCTGCCGGTGCCGGCGACCCCACCCAAAGAGACGCTGTTGGGTTCCTGATTCTGTTTGCGTGGCCCGTGTAGTAGTCGCGCGTTTGGCCGATCGCTCTGCCGCAACTGACGGCCTTCGCCGGGCCGCAAGCCAGTTGAACCAGGTCGAGGAGAGGCGATGGGAGAGCTCGCCCGTAGTGGCATTATCGAGGAGATCCAGGCCGCCCTTGAGGCCGGTCGCATTGATGAAGCCATCAGCCTCCTGAACCGGCTGCACCCGGCCGACCGCGCCGATGCCTTCGAGGTCCTCGACGACGGTGAGCAGGCCGCGCTCCTCCCGGAGATGGACCTGGCCACGGCAGCTGACCTGCTGGAGGAGATGGAGGAGGAAGAAGCAGCCGACGTGGCCGAGGGGCTGTCCTCAGAAGTGCTGGCCGACGTTCTGGACGAGATGGAACCGGACGAAGCGGCCGACCTGCTGGGCGACCTGCCCCCTCAGCAAGCCTCCGAGGCCCTGGCGGCCATGGAGGATGCCGACGAGGTGATCCCCTTGCTCCGCCACGCGGACGAGACGGCCGGTGGTCTCATGACCACCGCGTTCATTGCCCTACGCCCCCGCACCACGGCGAGTCAAGCCATCGAGTTCCTGCGGCGCACCAGGCCCGACGGGGGCACTCCCTATTACCTGTATGTGGTGGATAAGGACTCGCGACTGGTGGGCGTCGTCGGTTTGAGGGAACTGATCTTGGCAGACCCAAGCGCTCGGATCGGCGACATCATGAACCCAAACGTCATCCGGGTGCAAACGGATGTGGACCAGGAAGAGGCGGCGCGGCAAATGGCCCGTCACAACTTGGCGGCGCTGCCAGTGGTGGACGCCAACGGCGTGATGCAGGGCGTGATCACTCACGACGACATCATAGACGTGCTCCAGGACGAGGCCACTGAGGACCTGCTGCACCTGGGCGGCATCGAATCGGGGCCGATCGCGGACAAGCCCTACTGGTCCCAGCGGATCACCGAGGTAGTCCGCTCACGGTTCACCTGGTTGCTGGTCTTGTTCGTAGCTCAGACGCTGACTGGGACGGTGCTGCACTACTTCCAGTCGGAGTTACAGGCGGTGGTGGAGCTTACCTTCTTCATCCCGCTGCTCATAGGGACCGGAGGGAACGCCGGCTCGCAGACGGTCACGGCGGTCATTCGCGCCCTGGCGCTCAAGGAGGTGCGTCGGCGCGATGCGCTCCGGGTGCTGCACCGGGAGTTGGCGTCAGGGGCGCTGCTGGGGCTTCTGTTGGCGGTGGTGGCTCTCGTGCGCGTGGCTCTGTGGAGCGTGCCTCTGGAGCTGGCAGTGGTGGTATCGGTCACGGTGCTGTTCGTCTGCATCTGGGCCAACACTGTGGGGGCCCTGGTGCCCATCTTGGCTGACGTCATCGGCATAGACCCTACGGTGATGTCGGCCCCCCTGATCTCCACGCTGGTGGATGCCACGGGCCTGCTCATCTACCTGACGGTGGCCGTGCTGGTGCTGGAGCAGATCTAGAGCCGCGGCCCGCCGGTCTAGACCGCTGGCCCGCCATCCGGCTCGGTCGAGGCGGGAGTGCTGCCTCGCTGGCCGAAGAGCAGCAACGCAGCGATGAGCCAAGCGGCCGACAGCGCCAGGTCGGCCACCAGCGAGCGGGGCAACAGCCCGAGCATGAGAGCCTGTTCGGCTCGGAAGTTGGCCAGGAAGGCCGCCAGGGCGGACGTCGAGGCCCCCCAGAGGCTCAAGCACGGCCCGGCCGGCAGGGCTCTCCTCAGCACAGTGAGTGCCGCCACCGCAAAGCCGGAGTGGGCGACGGCCATGGTCGCCTGCAGGGGGAGCCGGGGCACGATTATGCCGTACCGGTCGGGAAGGGCGAGAGCTCCCGGCCCCGACCAGGGCACTCCTGCGAACCCTCCCCAGAAGAGCGCTCCGGCCCAGAGCGCGGCCGCACCCAAGGCCAGAGCGGGCGTCAGGACGGAGAGGTACAGCTGCCAGCGCCTAGCTCGATGACGAACGACCAGGGAGTACGCAGCTACCCCCACTACCGTCAGCGAGCGAAAGCCGAAGCCCCCTCGCCCGAGCGATAGAATCAGGGCGGGCCGCTCGCGGAAGTACTCCAGATTGGTGAGCACCGTCTCCACCCGAGCGGCCAGCAGCCCCACGAGGAGGCCAACCAGGGCGGCATCTAGCGCCAGCCCCGCGTCGAGCCCCCGATCACGGGCCAGGCGCCAGAGCATGCCCAGGCCCCCGGCCAGGGCCACGGCCACGCTAAGGCTGTATGAGGATAGGCTCAGGGGTCCGAGTGCTACACTGTGCATGAGCTGGTTGGCGCCCTCGGGGCTATGGCGTGGGGCGATTCTAGCACTCCTGGCCTGGAAACGCCCAGGCGCAGTGCGCCGGCATGTGGCGGAAATGCAGGCTTCCCTGGGGCATCGACTGGAGGTGACACTAGGCAGCCGACTGGGCGACCCACCGGGGCCACCTGGCTGTCACCGAGCTCGTCGGTGCGGGAAGGTGACCCGGGGCAGGCTCGTGTTGGCCCCATTTACCGCGTGGGGCTCGTCCCAGTGCAGGACGGCATCACCGCCTGTCCACACCTCCTGGCCACCCACTACCAGACGACCATGTACGCACGCTTCCAGGGGAGCGCCCTGCGGGCTGAGCAGGACCAAAGCAGCTCGCTCGCTGGCCAGTTCCAGGGTCAGCTCAGCTCCTCCCCGCTCGTCGCGGAACGTCACGGCGCTGGCCCGATCCGATTCCGAGAGGCACGTGTAGAGAGTAGCTCCGGGGAATCGCCGAGGCCAGATCAGGGCACCTTCGGGCCGGCCCTGGACCGTGTGCCACGGCCGCACCGGCCGGCGACTGGCCTGCACCATAGCGCTGTATACTGCCCGCACGCCGCCCTCATCCTGGCTCAGTTCCGCCGGGTAGGCGCAGGTTAGGAGACGCCCCGCTCCCAGGTCCGCCTGCCACCAAGTGTCGTCTGAGCCCGGGAACAGCCACCGGTCTAGGCGGTTGAGGCTCTCGCCGGCGTAGGTCAGGGGTATCGGCCCGGAAGGGGAGTCCTGCCAACAGTGTCGCGAGGTCACGGGAGCGATGACGGCGCTGAGGCCGTACGGTGCCAGGCGCTCGGTGAGGTGGAAGTGCTCGTCGCCCATGGGCCCGCTCAGGGCGATGGTGCTGCCCCGGCGGGCAAGGTCGAGCAGGCGCTGCCAGCCGGCCTCGCCAAAGGCGCGCGGGTACGGCACCAGCACCAGGTCGGGGTTGCCTGCCTGGGCGAGGGCGTTCTCGCCCAGGACACGGCAGGGCAGACCGAGCCCGTGCGCAAGGGCCCGCACTGCCTGCTGCGTGGCGCGCAGCACCAGGTCGTGGTCGGTGGAGTAGAGGCCTGCCTGAGGCTGCACCACCAGGACCGGCTCTGGCTCCCAGGGGCCAACGTAACGGGCGAGAGCTCCGGCGAAGGCGGCCATCCGGCGCATGACATCCATCTCTGGCTTCTCACTGCCGTCGGCCCGGAGGGCGCCGATGGCGACCTCGTTGTCGTCCACCATGTCGGTGTTGGTGTTCCACAGCCACTGCACGAAACCCGCCCCGGCTCCCAGGGCCAGGGCCAGCTTCCGCTCCAGCAAGTGGGCGCGGTTCTGCTCCGTGCGGCGGGACGTCTGGTCCAGCCGCTCGTAGTGCATCACCCCGGTCTCCTGGACCAGGAGAGGCTTGCCCGGCAGGGCGGCGCACAGGTGGTCGCACAGCAGGGCGTCATTGAGCCACCAGGTGTGGATACAGGTGTGGGACAAGGCGTCGCCATGGAAGAAGGGAGAGGGGCGACCGGTCAGCGCTCCCTCATCCTGACCGACGGTCACCATCTGATCGCTGCCGCAGGCTCGGATCGTCTCCACCAGGTCGCGGGCCCAATCGCTGAAGGCGTCCTGGGAGAACAGGTGCCAGTCGACCGCCATCAGCGGCTTGGCCGTCCCCCAGCGCTGGTGATGAGACAGCTCTGCCAGGTGAGGCGGGCGGACATCGCCCCAGGGCCCTACGTCGGCGGGGGTTGCGTTCCAGGCCTGCAGGAGCTCCTCGTGGGTCCGGTATCGGCGCTGCAGCCACTGGTTCCAGGCTCGGCGCTCGTGGGGGTCGTAGTGGGGCCGCTGCTGGAACAGATGCTCAGGGTCGAACTGACTGGGCTCGTTGATCAGGTCCCAGCTCAGGTCGGGCACGTGGCGGAAGCGGCGGACGAACGCAGCCACGAAGTCGCGTTGGCGGGCGCGAGCGTCTGGGTCGAGATAGGGGTTGCCCCCGCCGAAGGCGTCGGGCTGGAAGGCGAAGAGGCAGAACTGGACGGCCAGGCCGTGAGCGCGAGCGCAGTGCAGATAGGCCTCGAACGCCCTCAGGGTGTCCTCGCGGGCGACGCCTGGCTCCAGCATGATCTGATCCTGCCCGCTCCAGATCCCGGTGCGCACGAAGTTGATGCCGGCAGCGGCCATGACGGCGAAGTCATCGTGCCAGTGGGCCGGGTTGGGCCGGAGGAGGAACTGCCGGTGGGCGTCGCGGGACATGTAGGTGGTGCCGGCGATGGGCAGGGGCCGACCGTCGCGCTCCAGGAAGCTCTGCCCGGCGGAGAGCCGAGGGCCCGAGGACAGCAGCTCGGGATCGCGGCACCAGTACCCGGTGGTGTACTGGGTGAGGAAGCCGGCGCCGGACCGGAGACGCAGGTGCACGCGATGCAGCCCCGGGTGCAGGGGGGCGGGCAAGGCCAGGGCCTGGTGCTGGGGGACACGGCCCACGGGAAAAGGGATGTCTTCGCGGAGTGAAGCGCCATCGGGCCCCTCTACCGTCAGGCGCAGCACTGCGTCCGGGTGTTCCTGCCAGGAGAGAGCGTGCAGGATGAGGGTGGGAACCTCGCCCTGGGCCAAGACCGCTAGGGCAGGCCGAGCTCCAAAGCGAAGCGGTCCCCGCAGGGCCACTCGCTGAGCGGCGGAGTACAGGCGCACGGCCTCCTCGCTGCTGTTGAAGCCATCCTCGGCCTCGAAGTTGAGCATCACCCAGCGAGAACCGGCGAAAGGACCGTGGAAGTGATCCAGCAGAACCGCCGGGGTCGCCAGCACGCGGCCCTCGGCATCAACCGCTTGGAGCAGCGGTTCCAGGCGGGCGCCTACCACGCCCATGCTGCCCAGGCGGTTGTAGTGCTGCTCATCGGACAGCTTCGCCTGCAAGGCCCAGGAACGGCGGGCCCGCCACCCCCCTCCGATGGTGGAGAAGGAAGCGTGTGCGGAGACCAGGTCGAGGTGCCTGGTGTCGAGGGCAACGGCTTCGTTGATGCTGAGGGACCGGAGGTAGGCGACGGTGGCCCGGCCGGGCGCGAATCCGTGTCGCTGGCGGTAGACCGGTACCGAGAAGGGCGCTCCTCCGATGGTGAGAAGGTGCCCGCCGGAGGCCAGGTGTCGGCGGATGGCGTCCCACGCCTCGAAGGGGAACGCTGAACCATGCGGTAGTACGAGCAGGCTCGTCTCGGCGCTGCCCAGAGCGGCGGGCAGCTCCTCCACGGGAACGCAGACGGCCCCAGAGAAGGCGGCGCTCAGCATGGCCTCGGACAGAGGAAGAGCGTCATAGAAGGGGAAGTCATCTTGCCATAGGATCACAGTTCGGGGCACTGAGGGCATCTCCTGCGAGCGCACGCGGACGTCGGCCCAAAAGTACCCGCGAGGCTCGAAAAGCTGGCTCGGTTCGGGCTAGAATAGAGAAAGCCATCACCATGTCAAGAACGTCCGAGCCCGGAGGCATGGGCTCGGACGCGTGTGGAGGAACAGATGGGACTGGGCAAGGCCATTCGCCTCCGGCGGCTGTTCGCGCATCCTTCGGGCAGACTGTGCTCGGTGGCGGTGGACCACTACATCAACTACCACGAGGGCATGCACCCGGGCCTTGCACGTATGGCGCGGACCCTGACGGCGATAGCCGCCGGAAGGCCGGACGCGGTGACCATGCACAAGGGAATGGCTGAGGCCCTGTGGGAACGCTGTGGCAGCGGCATACCGCTCATCCTGCAGACCATCATAGCCAGGCCCGACGACACGGCCTGCGAGTCGGTGCTGGACGTAGAGGAGGCCGTAAGGCTGGGAGCCGATGCTGTGGCGGCGGCCGCGTTCATCCGGGGAGCAACAGAGGGTGCCCGTCTACGGGCCTTGGCGGAGCTGGTGCGGGAGGCGGGCCGGTTCGACATGCCGGTGGTGGCACACGTGTACCCCAGAGTAGCGGGGCATCAAGGGGTGGAGGGGTTCACCGGCGGGGTGTCCATCAGCACTGCCCCGGAGGACGTCGCCTGGGCGGTTCGCTGTGCGGTGGAGGTGGGCGCGGACGTGGTGAAGGTGCCCTACTGCGGCGACCGCCAGAGCTTCCGTCAGATAGTGGAGACGTGTCCGCGGCCGGTGGTGATCGCCGGTGGGCCTCAGCAGGGCAGCTTGGCCGGTGCCCTGCAGATGACTCGGGAAGCCATGCAAGCCGGGGCCAGGGGAACGACGGTGGGGCGCAACATCTGGGGCCAAGCGAGGGTGACGGCAACGCTGCGGGCGTTCCTGGCGGTGGTGCATGACGGAGCCACGCCGGAGCAGGCGATAGCAAGAGCGGGGCTGGGCGGAAACAGCGACGCTACTCAGCAGCTGGATCCCAGCGGGACGGGGGAAGAACGATGAATCAGATCAGGGAGTACTTGGTGCGGGAGGCCGAGCGCATGACGGCCGCCTCGGTGCGGGATCTGCCGGACACAGCCGAGAAGTGGTGGTCTCAGCGGCCGGAAGGGTGGCGGCGGTTTGTGGAGATGATGGGCATCACGGAGCTACCGGCGCGCCCCGAGCGCCCGCCCCTCAACGTGCAGGTGACGGGGGTGCTGGAGCGCGAAGGCTATCGGGTGGAGAGGCTCTACTTCGAGGCCCTGCCCCGGGTCTACATAACCGCCAGCCTGTATCTGCCCTCGCCTCTGGACGGCAGGGCACCGGGAGTGGTCTACGCCTGCGGGCACTCACTGAGACAGAAGCTGCACTACCAGCCCTACCCCAGGCGCTTCGCCCAGTTGGGGTTCGTTAGCATCATTCTGGATACCATCGAATACCAGGAGCTCTACGGTACCCATCACGGCCACTATGCGCACGGGCAGTTCCAGTGGCTGAGCCGCGGCTACACGCCGGCAGGGGTGGAGATGTGGGCGGCGCTGAGGGCCGTTGACCTGCTTCAGGAACGACCGGAGGTAGACGCCGACGCCATCGGGGTGACCGGCATCTCGGGCGGTGGGGGAGTGTCTTACTGGCTGGGAGCCGCGGACGAACGGGTAAAGGTGGTGGCGCCGGTCTGCGGCACCGGCACGCTCGCCTCGCATCTAGACGACCGTACCTGGGACGGGCACTGCGAGTGCATGTTCATGCAGAACACCTACCTATGGGACCTGGCGGACGTAGGTGCCCTCATCGCTCCTCGGCCCCTGCTCATTGCCGCCGCCGACCGGGACGCCCTCTACTCCATCGAGGCGGTGAGGGGGACCTACGGCAAGATCGCCGAGGTCTACCGGTTGCTGGGGGCGGCGGATAACCTGGCTCTAGTGGAGACGCCCGGGCCGCATTCCTACCACAGTACCTCGCGGCGGGCCATCTTCTCCTGGTTCATGCGTCACCTGATGGGCAGGGAAGTCCCACCGAACCAGATCGAGGATGTGGACCTGCGGCCGGAGGCACAGGAGCCGGATGCCAACCTGCTGGTGTTCCCCGACGGTCGGCTTCCGCCTGACGAGCGCACCACTGTGGTGCAAGACTTCTTCGTGCCCAAGGCGAAGCCGCCGTCGGTGCACACGGTCGAGGACTTGTCGGGGGTGCGCCGGCAGACGGTGGCGTGGCTGAGGGAGAGGACCTTCCGCCACTTCCCCGACCCCCCGGCCGATCTGCAACTGGAGGTGACGTTCCGCTGGGAGAGCCAAGAGGAGCGTCTATCTCGCCTCGAGTTCACCCCGGAGGAGGGCTGGCGGCTCAGGGCTCACCTCGCGGTGCGGAAGGACAGGCCCGAGGGAGCCGGTCCCTGCCTGGTGCACTTGGTGAGCCCACGGACGACGGCGGACGGGGCCGTCCGGCCGCTTATGCAGCGCCTGCCGCCGGGCATGTCAGAGATGGACCCGGCCTGGGCGCGGTTGGCGGTGGCGACGAGAGGGGTGGACGAGACCTCCTGGGGCGACGATCTGGCCTGGCACGTGCGCCGGGGCAGCGCTCTCATCGGGCGCACGGTGGCCTCCATGCGG
Organism: Anaerolineae bacterium; assembly: GCA_013178015.1. NCBI lineage: Bacteria > Bacillati > Chloroflexota > Anaerolineae > Anaerolineae bacterium. Next base: position 21,834 of record JABLXR010000038.1, on the reverse strand, counting down.
GTACTGGATGCCCTGCGCGCGCTACAGATGGCGCGGGAGCTGCCGGAGGTGGACGGTTCCCGCCTCTACATAAGTGGGAGCGGCGAGATGGCGGCCGTGGCGGTATACGCCGCCCTGCTGGACGGCGGGCTGGCAGGAGTGGTCCTGAGCGCTCCCCCTGCCACTCAGGACGCGCCCGGCGAGCCGGATGGAACTGGGCCAGCGCTGGAGATGCTGAACGTGCTCCAGGTGACCGACTTGCCGTACGCGGCCGGCCTGCTGTGGCCTGCCGAGCTGGTGTTCCTGCAGCCGGCCGAGTGGGAGCGCTCGGCGGCGGTCAGGCCCGAGTCGTACCAGTGGGCGGAGGACCTGTACGCCCGCCTGGGCGCTCCCGGCGCGGTGAGGCGAGTGCAGACGCTGGCGGCGCTGGTGCCCTGAGGCGATCCGTCTCCGACCCAGCCGTGGCAGGGCGAGTGAGGCTCGTCGGGGCGGTGCCGCCACGGGTTCCGAGGCGACCGTGCAGGCACGGGCTCCACGGCGTCACTCGCGGTGTGGCCCTGCCACAACGGACGCCGTGCTGACACGCAGGCGTGGCGCTGCTGTGGCCAGCGTCGTGCTCAACGAAGCGAAGCATGCCCGACTACACGTGAGGAGGAATGCTGTGGAACACCCCTCGAAGGACCGTACCACTCCTGCTGGGAGTGAGATTGATGCCCTGACTCGTCTGTTCCGCCTGGTAGGCTATCTCCCAGCAGCTTGGCTGCTGCTGTTCCTCAGCTTCGTCGCCTGGACCAGCGCTCAGCAGGGCCGGCTGGTGGCCTACGGCGACCCTGACCCTAAGCGTGCTGGCGCTGCGGGCGTCCTTTACTATCCGGTGATCTTAATGCTGATTGGCGTCATCGCCTCCGTTCCGGTCTGGTCTATCCTCGCCCTCTCGTCCCGATTTCGCCTGACCGTGAGGAAGCGGGACTTGGTCATCTACCTTGGGAGTCTTGCTCTTCTACTCGTGCTGTTCAGGTGTGACGTAGCCGGTCTGGGCACCTGGCTCGCTGACTGAGGCCGCCAGGCGCCGACGATCTCCCCGGTGAGGGGATGGCTGCATTGGGCTGAGGGTGCTCTGCCCGGAGCCTATCTCTCCCACTGACCGGCATGAGTCCAGGGTCGAGGGGGCCGGCCGCCCCCGGGGCTCCGCTCGACCATGAACGGTATGGCTAGGACAAGACAATGCCCGCCGCCGTGGGCCAAGACTCCTCCCAGTCTGCCGCAGAACCTGCCCTGAGCGAAGTGAAGGCGGCGGCTTGGCATCCCCTAGCATGCGGGTCTACCCTGTGCCACTGCCGCCTGAGCCCACTCGCCTCCCGATTCTCAGCCCCTACCTTGACAGAGGACGCGGCCGAGGCTAGTGTTCTCTATGCCTGCTCGCACCGCGGGGGCAGGTGATTGGCTGACCAAACCGCGGCCGGATCGCCGTTAGCGTGGCGGTGCTCTTCATCGTTGCTGTAGCGGCCGAGTGAGGTTACCGGCGCATGCCGGCAGCCTCTTGCCTGATTGGCCCGCGAGCGCCTACCGGTGCTACCACTTCTGGCCTGCTCCACGGCTAGCCTCCGTCGCGGTGATCCGACTTCAGGGAGGTCCGTGGCATGGCAGCGTTCAGGAGAGCATCCTGGGCGGTAGTGACATCGCTTGCGATCGTGGCCCTCGCGCTGGCGGGAGCCATTTCGGCGATGGGTGCGGGGGCGATCGTGACCGTCGTGCGCTCGAGGAGCGCGCTTGGCCTGCCTCAACTGACGCTCAGCCCAGATGAGCTGCGGATCGAGGGACCGAGCCCCCTATGGGGTGCTCTCACCGTCCATGGCGCCGCCTCCGAGGGAACTCAGGCCGGTGTCGGAGTGTGGCTGCGAGTGCTTGAGGGAGGGGAGTACCTCGATCGCGTCACCTTCTCGGGCGCGATGGAGGGCGAGTTGTGGGAGGTATCCGGCACCGGTTCCACCCACTACCTTCTCTTGGGTGCAATTCCGTCAGCGGCTGGCTTCGCCATTCCTTTCCGGGCTGAAATGCGGCCGGCATGGGAGGCAGCAGGCCCGGAGACCGAGATCCGTATCCTATGGGCGCTGACCCTCGCGGGCGGGGGAAGGGCGGCCGATGTGGGCAGCCACGTGGATGCGTATGTGACTTTCGGGCGGGGGCAGAGGACTTCGCCGCCGGCACCTGCTACCCCTTCAGGCGGATCCTTGTTCGCGGCGCCTGCCTCGATGTCGGCCGCAGCCTCTCCAGCCCTACCCCCCGGTGTCGCTTCGCCGGACACAGCCGGAAGATCCGAGCTCGTGGGCATTGCTCCCTCTCTGGGCGGCTCGCTTGCCGACCTCATGGTGGATCGGCTTGGAGTTGTACCTGTGTTGCCCTCCCCGGAAGGGTGGACGTTGGACCTCGAGGTGACCGTGGTCAACGCGGGCTCCCAGACTGCGGACCGGTTCCTGGTGGCGGTGTACTTTGACCTGGCCGGCCAGCCGTCGGCGAGCGACGAGCCGGCGGTGGAGTGGGAGGTCGGTCCGCTGGAAGCGGGGAAGCGAGTTGCATGGCGGCTGGCTCAGGCCGAAGGGGCCGGCAACGTCACCTTGGCGCCGGGAGAGCACAGCGCGTGGGTGTGGGTCAACCCGGATCGCGGAGGCAGCTCCGCGTTGGAGGAATCGAACCGGGTGAACAACCTGCTGGGGCCGTACTCCTTCGAGCTCTACGACGTCCCGCTCGCTGTGGCTGCGCGCCGGGCCGGGGCCACGGTGGTGCCTCTACCCACCCTGACGCAGCGGCCGACGGTGATCGCCACCCGCACGTGGCTGGTGTCGCCCACAGCTACCCGCAAGTCCTCTGAGCCCGGTAGCGGTGCTTCTCCGGTCGCAGGACCCGCCGAGACCCGTACTCCCGTGCCTGCGCGAAGTCCGGCAGATACCGGTACCGCCGTGCTGGCACCGCGGCCGACCAGTACGCCCACACCGGCGCCACCGCTGCCCGCGTCTCCCACCTCCGTGCCCCCCGCCGACGCTCCCACTCGATTCGTCACGGTGGCGCCGGCGCCGACTAGCGCCGCCACTGCTACCGCCACTCCCTGGCCGTCGTCCACGGCCACGGTGGTGCCTCAGACGCCGACGAGCACGCTGACTTCCACGGCCAACCCCGCGCTCACAGCCACTTCTTCCAGCACCTGGACGCCTGTCGCGCCTACGGCCACGAGCAGCCCCTTCGCTACGGAGACACCGCACCCGACGCCTACTGACTCGCCCACGCCAGTGCCGCCAACCAGTACCGCAACCCCATGGGTGGCACCCACGTCGCATCCTACCACCGGACCGACGCCATCGCCGGTGCCCACAGCAACTCAGAGGCCCACACAGACGCCCGAGCCGTCACCGTGGCCGACGAATACGCCGGAGCTGCCGACGGAAACGCCCGCCCCGCCGACTGCGACGGTCGAGCCCACGAGCACCCCGCAGCCCACGAACACTCCTGAGCCGAGCAGCACCCCACAGCCTACCAGTACGCCTTGGCCGAGCAGCACCCCAGAGCCCACCGATACACCCGAACCGCCTACCCCAACGCCTGAACCGCCCACGGCGACGCCCGCCCCAACCGAGACCCCTCTACTCGCCACCGATACGCCGGAGCCTCCCACCGCGACGCCGATGCCCCCAGAGCCGACGCCCGAGCCTCCCACCGACACCCCAGGGCCCACGCAAGAACCCACTGCCACGGTCACCAGTCTGCCCGAGCAGCCAACGGCGACCCAATAGGCCGACAATCGCGACAGCCTTGGCGGCCCTGGTGACGGCTAGCTTGATGCGCGTGGGGGTCCAGGCGGCGCCGTCGGCAGCGCGCGCGGAGCGGACCGCGCGGACCGAAACGGTGGAACTGGAGGCACTGCCCCCAGGCCCTGGAGGTGGAGGCCGGGGCAATGCCGTCGAGCACGGCTTGGACGACTCCGCTGTGGTTGAGGATCGGGCTCAACTTCGGCGTTGGTCCAGCGGGAGGGACGTCGCGACGTCCTCGCGCGCGGTGGCATCCGGGTAGGTTCCAGCCACTTCTGAGGAGTCAGCGCCCCCAGGCGCGGCAGGCACGTGGAGACAGGGCGCGCGTGGGCGCGCGCACTCCTCGCATGATAGGTAGTAGAGATGGCCGACCGAGATCTGCTTTGACAGACGAGGAGTCCCTGGCATGCTCGAGGCAAGGCGTACCTGGAATGCAGTCGGGGCTTGATCTCGCAGTCTGAGCGGAGCAAGGACCTGAGCGGGGTGTTGGTCAGAATCGGTCCCCCGATGCTGAGCCGCTCCGCGCAGAGAACAGCGGCGGACACCCCTGCGGCAGTGGGGTCCGAGGGGTGTCCGGGCAATCTACACTTGAGGTACAGCTTCCCACTTGCGGGAAGCGGCAGCCATGGCCACCGCGTCGAGCACCGCTTGAGTGCGGGCGCCCTCGCGGAAGTTGGGGACCGGCTGGCGGTCTTCCCCGATGGCCCTGAGGAACTCGAAGATCGAGTGCACGAAGGTATGCTCGTAGCCGATGATGTGACCGGGAGGCCACCAAGCGGCGGCGTACTCCCCGAAGTCCCCCCCGGACACGTTGATGGTGCGGAAGCCCTGGGCATACGGTGGGTCGTCGAGGGAGAAGTACTCCAGTTCGTTCATCCGCTCCAGGTTGAAGGAGATGCTTCCCCTGCTGCCGCTTATTTCGAAGGCATTGTAGTTGCGCCGTCCCGGAGCGAAGCGGGTGGCCTCGAAGGTGGCCAGGGCGCCCCCCTCGAATCGACCCAGGGCAATGACGGCATCGTCCACAGTTACCTCGCCCCGCTGGGCTCCGCCGGCTGCTCCCCAGGCGCCCTCGGCCGTGGCGGGGAGAGGACGCTCCTTGATGAAGGTCTTGTCGGCAGCCGCCACCTCCTTAATCTCACCGACCAGGAACCGGGCCAGGTCTATGTTGTGGGCGGCGATGTCTCCCAGGGCCCCGCTGCCGGCGCTCTCCTTGCGTAGGCGCCACACCAGAGGGAACTCCGGGTCCACGATCCAGTCCTGCAGGTATACCCCCCGGTAGTGGCGGATCTCCCCGATCTTGCCCTCGTCAATGAGGCGCTTGGCCAGCTGCACCGCGGGGACGAAGCGATAGTTGAAGTTGGTCATCGCTTTCACCCCGGCCCGCTCGGCGGCTTCTGCCATGCGCACTGCCTGGTCCAAGGTGTTGGCCAGAGGCTTCTCGCAGAAGATGTGCTTGCCAGCCTCAGCAGCTGCCAGGGCGATGGGGTAATGCGTATCTCCGGGCGAGCTGATGTCCACTATGCCGATGTCATCCCGATCCAGGACCTGGTGCCAGTCGGTGGCGTATGCCTTCCAGCCCAACTTGTCCGCCGCGGCCCGCACCCCATCGAGGTTCCTCCCCACCAGGACTTCCATCTCCGGCACCAGGGGCGGATCGAAGAAGTACTTCACCTGCCGGTAGGCGTTGCTGTGCGTCCGGCCCATGAACTGATAGCCGATGAGAGCTACTCCGATCGTCCTAGCCATGCTGTCCTCCTTACTAGGTTGCAGGGAGTAGGTCGCGGGGATCAGGTTCCGGAGGATAGAGGCAGTGCGCCCTGACAACGCCTTGCATCCCCAAGACCGGCTCCCTATCCCCTATCCCCTGTAACCTGTGACCGGTTCCCTGCCCTTAGGGTCTCGTCTATCATGGCGCGGTAGTTCTCAGGTCGTACGTAGTAGGCGATGGTGTTGCTGGAGCCGAGGCAGTAACCGCCGCCAGGCGCTACTTCTCTTAGCAGTCGGCGCACCTCGGCGCGCACCTGTTCCTCGGTTCCGCGGGCGAGCAGGTCCACTTCCACGTTGCCGATGAGTGCCAGGCGGTTCCCGTAGCGGCGCTTGACTTCGCGGATGTCCATGGCTGCCGGCTCGATGGGCTGAAGGGCATGTATGCCACAGGCCAGCAGGTCGTCCATGACCTCCCAGAGCACGCCGTCAGTGTGGTAGATGTAGGGGAACCCTCGCTCCTGGCAGAGGTCGCCGATCCTCTTCATCCAGGGGAACAGGTACCGGCGGTAGAAGCCTGGCGACACCATAAGGCCGGTGGCATAGGCGATGTCATCGCTGTACCACATGGCCCCCACCACGTCGTACTGCGACATCACCTCGAAGATGCCATACACCAGGCGCCCCAGGCCCTCCATGAGGTGGGCGACCAGGTCCTCCTGCTCGTACATGGCGTAGCAGAAGGGGGTGAATCCCATCGCCTGCCAGGCGGTGGTGAAGATGTCGCCGAAGCGGGCCACCACCCTCATGCCGTCGGGGAGGTGGCGGCCTACCTGGTCAAAGGGGCTGAAGTCCACCTGATCCAGAGTGGGGATGGGGTACTTCTCCAGATCGGCCCAGCCCTGGATGAGCCCGCTGTCCTCGCGCCCCCAGTGGCGCTCATATCGCGCCACCCCATCCTGGACGGGGATACCCCGCCAGTAGTCGAAGGAGAAGCGGGGCGGCAAGCAGATGTAGTCGTAGCCGGCGCGGTACCAGAAGTCCACGTCATCGGCCACGGAACGGACCGGCCGGCCCAGAAAGGCTTCCTTGGCCTCGGCGTCCATGAGCAGCTCGGCCAGAGGAACCCGGTCGGGTTCCTCTCGTCGCAGGGCCTTGAGTAGTCGCTCGAAGTCAGGCTGCGGCTGCCTCTGCATCGTAGCGCTCCTTCACGGCCATGGGGCAGTCGGGTAGCGTGCCGGCGCCTCAGGCTAGCCCCATCGCCTCGGGAGTGGCGCGGAAGAACTCGAGGACGTTGCCGTCAGGGTCGCGAAAGAAGGCCACCCAGAGGCCGGGTCGGGCCTCCCGTGCCGGAATATGGAACTCCACCCCTTTGCCTCTGAACTCCTCGTAGGTCTTCTGCACATCGTCGACCTCGAAGGCGATGTGCAGCATTCCCTTGCGCCCCTCTTCCTGGGGCTCGGTCACGTCGGGCTTCTCGATTAACTCCAGCCGGGTGCCGCCTATGTCCACAAACGTGATGGTGTCGCCCAGGTGGCCGGCGACAGGGAAGCCCAGGGTGTTGGTGTAGAAGTCCACCAGACGCTTCAGGTCCGGGGTCGATACGGCGATGTGATGCGATTTGAGAATAGCCATCCTGTGTGTCTCTCCCTTAGACGACATAAGTGGAAAGATACTTCCGGGCCAAGAGCAGGCCCTCTTTCACTCGCTGCTCGCTGCCACTCCAGACGGGGTCCTCGTGCTCGATGCTGAGGGGTCCGTCGTAGCCGTACTCCGCCAGGGCGGAAATGAAGGCGGGCCAGTCCACCGCGCCCATGCCGGGGATGCGATAGCGCCACCAGCGATGCCGAGGCAGGAACATCCCGGCGGTGGCCACCACTTCCTCCAAGACTTCGGTGTCCTTGGTGTGCACGTGGAAGATGCGTTCGCTGAAGTCCTTGACAGCCTGGACATAGTCTATCCCCATCCAATAGAGGTGGCTGGGGTCGAAGTTGAGGCCGAAGTTGTCCACTGGCAGGGCCTCGAAGAGGGGTTCCCAGATGGCAGGGGACATGAAGATGTTACCGATCAGGCCCTCGAACTGAACGTTGATGCCAGGCCAGTTCTCGATGCCCAGACGCACGCCCCGATCCGCCGCATAGCCAAGGAGCTCCCGGAAGACGGGCACCGCTTCCTCGATGTTCTCCTGAATGGTGGTGAGGTGGTTGCGCCCCACGAAGGTGCTCACCTCGCGCACTCCCAGAAGGTTCGCGGCGTCCATGACTCGGCGCAGGTGGCCATGGATCTGGGCTCGCCTCTCGGGGTCAGCAGCCAGGTTGTTGTCGCAGTAGGTCAGGCAGGAGATCTCGATGCCCGCCTGGGCGCACAACTCCTTGAGGCGGGCAGCCCCTTCGCCGTCCAGGTTGGCGACGTCGAGCACGTTCTCCGGCGGGCGCCCCTCGGCGATGGGGGTGGCGGTGAGTTCGAGGGTCTGAAAGCCGTTGGCACCGGCCCAGGCAATAATCTCCTCCAGTCTAACCCCTCTCAAGCAGGCGGTGAGGAAACCGATCTTCATAGGGGATGTCCCTCCTTGGTCGAGTTGCCACCTAAGCTGTCAACTCCTGGCGAAACCGAGTGAAGAGGTCGTCGACGGCCTTTCGGTCGGGCAGCGATGACTGAGCGCCCATCCGGGTGACGGCCAGGGCTCCGGCGCAGTTGGCCAGAAGAAGCGCCTCCTCCAGCGGTCGGTTTTCGATGACGGCAGCCATCAGACCGCCGATGAACGCGTCTCCAGCCGCGGTGGTGTCCACCGCCTCCACCGACGGCGCGGGCAGGTGCCCGGAGCATGACGCGGTGGCATAGACGCAGCCCTGAGCGCCTAGCGTGACCACGGCGCACTTCGGGCCCCGGCGCTGCAGGTGCTCGGCGGCGGAGAGCGCATCCGCCAGGGCGGCCGGGCGCACGCCGGTGAGCGACTCCGCTTCCTGCTCGTTGACGACCAGGAAGTCCACGGCTAGGGCGATCTCGGGGAGGTCAGGTACCGCCGGGGCGGCGTTCAGTATGGTGGTGGCACCCTCCTCCATAGCGGCGCCGACGGCTGCCGAGACCGTATCCAATGGAATCTCGCACTGCAGGGTCACCACGCGGGCGGCCCGGAAGAGCCCGCGGTGGGCAATGACGTCCGCTGGGGTCAAGCAGGCATTGGCGCCCGAAGCTACCACGATGGTATTGCGTCCCTGGGCGTCCACCAAGATCATGGCCACGCCGGTGGCCTCTCCGGCCGCTCGCCGGACCGCCGTCACGTCCACTGCCTGGGCCCGCAGGTTGTCGAGGGCAGCGGCGCCGAAGTCGTCGTCGCCCACGGCGCCGATCATGGCAGTCGGGTGGCCCAGCCGCGAGGCGGAGGCGGCCTGATTGGCGCCCTTTCCTCCCGGCACCACGCGGAAGGTCCCCCCCACTAGTGTCTCCCCGGGCCGGGGCAGGCGCGGGGTGCGCATCACCAGGTCCATGTTGATGCTTCCCACGACCAGAGCCTCGGTCATAAAGCCCTCCGGGCCAGCGCCAAGGTGCGCTCAGCCAGATCGGAGAGGCGGGAGACCTCGAAGCCCTGCACGGCGCTGTGCAGGGTATCGTTCAGGGGAGCGGTCCACCGGGCAGGGAGTGAGGACGCCCCCAGCATCGCCCCGGCGATGGACCCGGCGGTGGCGCCGTTGCAGTCGGTGTCCCAGCCGCACATGACGGCGATGGTGATGGCCTTCTGGAAATCGCCTTCGGCATGGAGAAGGGCCAGGGCGACGGCGCAGGCGTTGTTGATGGTGTGCACCGCGTGGTAATGCCCGTAGGAGGCATTCACCCGCTCCCAGGTCTGCTGCCAGTCGTCGTCTTCGTCCGACCAGGCGAGAGTCTGGCTCAGGGCAGTGGCCAGCCGGCTGTGTCGCGGTATCTCGGACAGGCCGACCTCGATGACGGAGCGGGCATCATCCTCCACGAACGCCGCCGCCAAGCAGGCGGCGGCCCACATCTCTCCGTAGATGCCATTGCGGGCGTGGGAGAGGCGGGCGTCCCGGTAGGCAAGGGCGGCGGCCGCTTCGGGGCGGCCCGGGCAGACGTATCCGAAGATGTCAGCCCGGATCTGGGCCCCGATCCACTCCCGGTACGGGTTCAGATAGAGGGCAGTGTCCGGCGGCTTCAGTCCGTTCACCAGGTTGGCGTACGCCACCCGCTCGGCTGTGTACACTTGCCAGAAGGGCAGATGGGACAGCCATTCCTCAGCCACGGCCTCGGTGGTGAAGTCGAAGCCGTGCTCCTCGATCAGGTGCAAGCCCAGCACGGTGTAGTCGGTATCATCGTCCCGGGGAGCGGCGCCGATGCGCCCGCGGAACCAGTCAGCCGGGCGGGCCCGCTGCAACAGGCTCCCGGTGATATCGGGGATGACCAGGGGGAAGTAATCGCGGAGGGGGTACTCGAAGGCGGGCTCCAAGTAGGCTCGGATGCGGTCGTGACTCCAACCCTCGCAGGGCTTGCCCAAGAGGCACCCTGCCGCCCGGCCGAGCCAGGCGCCATAGAGGCGATCGGCCAGCCGGGTCTCGGAGAAGGCCTGAGCGTAAGCGCGGGGCCCGGGGCCACGCTGCTCCCGGATGGCCTCCAGTTCGGAGGGCTCTGCCGCTGCCAGGTTGGCGTCTCCGCCCAGCTCCTCCAGGCGGGAGTACAGTGCCGCCAGGACGCCCTCGTCGTCGGGATCGGCCGTGGCAACCTCGGGCTCGATGAGGTCAACATCCGCGCCCTCTTCGCGCCGCTGGGCGAGCTCGTCCTGGAGGAGTTGCTTGGTGATGCGCATGGACCCTCCGCCCCCGTACCGGCCTGAAGTCGCCGCGATTCTAGTCGCCGGAAGGGTGGGTGTCAACGCGCGCCGACTTTTCAGATCTTGCCGCAGAGATCGCTGAGAGAAGGAGACAGGAGAAATGGAGACAGGAGACAGGAGGGGAACGGTAGGTCTGTGGCTGAGGCTGTGTGCATGCTCACCGAGTCTCCTGCCTACGCCGTTCTCTGCGTGACCTCTGCGGTCTCAGCGATCTCTGCGGTGAAATGCGTGGTGAGAGTTCAGTTTATGAGGTCGAGGAGCCAGGTTACGGAGTAGGCGCCGGCGTAGGCCACCGCGATGGTCTTGATAGTCTTTCCCACCAGGGTGAAGAGGAGGAAGCGAAGGACGGGCATGCGCATGGCCCCCGCGGCCAGCCCCACCAGGTCGAACACGGCCGCCGGAATGGCCGAGAGAGCCAGGATGGCCCAGCCACCGTAGCGCCGGGTGATCCGCTCCAAACGTTCGTAGCGGGAATCCTGCCCGATGGCGGTACGCCCGGCCCGTCCGGCCAGGTAGCCGGTCATCTCGCCCAGGGCCTCACCAGCGCCGGCGACGAGCCCAACCAGCAGTGGGTTGAGGACGGGACCCATGGCGAAGGTGAAGGCCAGGCCAGGAGCAGGGAGGACGACCGTGGCGTTGGCCAGGAGGCTGACCAGAAACACGCCTGGATAGCCTAGGGCTTCCAGACCTCCGAGCTGGTGCCGGAATGTGATCGCCAGGAAGGTGATGCCCGCGGTGAGGAGCACCACCAGTGCCAGCCGCAGAATCGCCTGGCGTCGAGGAGCGGTAGCCCCCGCTTCAGCTAGAGGGGGGCTGGCGGTGTTGGTCTGCACTTCGTTGCTCTCATAGCCACGGCCACCACGGTCTTCACCCAAGAATGCCGCCATGACTGGCAGCCAGGTCGGCCAAGGCCAGCGCCCATGCGGACACCGACAGGGCGGCCGGCGGGCCCGCCTCTCCCGATGCGGGCGTGGTCAGGCGCAAGAACATCGCTACCAAGATGGCCACTAACACGATTAACCCCACCACCAGCACCCAGTTGCTGGTGGTTAGCCACCGAAGGAATCGCTGGGAGCGCGTGGGTTGCGGCGAAGGAGGACGGCTCATTCCCGGTCGCCTCGTGGCTCGGGCTCTAGGAGTGCGGCGACTGCTGCTGCTTGTTCTCTTGGCCAATCCGTGCTCTCTACCAAGGCTAGCAGCCATTGTAGCTGGGCCCCCAAGGCCGGGCAAGGGCCTTCCGCTCATGGCCGAGTGCCTTGTGCGCCCCACTGGGGCGCAATAGAATCACGGTTCGTCCTGCTGCTCGGGGACTCCGACTGCCGAGAGCGCCGAGACCGGGGGAAAGACAAGGAGGGGCCACGGTGGAAGGTTGGCGCATCGAGACGGATTCGCTGGGAGAGGTTCAGGTGCCGGCTTCGGCATACTACGGGGCGCAGACGCAGAGGGCCGTGGAGAACTTCGCCATTAGCGGGCTGCGTCCGAGCGGGCGCTTCGTAAAGGCCACCGGCTGGGTCAAGCTAGCGGCGGCCCGGGTGAACGGGCGGTTGGGGCTGCTGGAGCCCGAGCTAGCCGGCGCCATCGAGCAAGCGGCGCTGGAGGTAGTCGAGGGACGCCTGCAGGACCAGTTCGTGGTGGACGTGTTCCAGGCGGGTGCTGGCACGTCGCATAACATGAACGCCAACGAGGTCATCGCCAACCGCGCCAACGAGATACTGGGGCAGCCCAGGGGCCAGTACCGGCCCGTGCACCCCAACGATCACGTCAATATGGGGCAGTCCACCAATGATGTCATCCCCACGGCCATGCGGCTGGCGGCCCTTTCCCTGCACCAGGAGCTGGCCGCTGCCCTCCGCGACTGCGAGGAAGCCTTCCGGCTGAAGTCCATCGAGTTCGACCCGGTGATCAAGGCGGGCCGCACTCATCTGCAGGATGCGGTGCCGGTGACTTTGGGCCAGGAATTCGGCGCCTACGCTGACGCCCTGGGGCACGACCGGGATCGGTTGGATGAGGCCGCCGACGCGCTGGCACGGCTGGGCATCGGAGGGACGGCCGCCGGCACTGGCCTCAACGCCCATCCCGACTACCACGCGGGGATGATCCGGGAACTGGAGAACATCACGGGCCTGAGGCTGCGCTCCATGGGGAACCTGTTCGAGGCCATGCAGAGCCAGGCCGATGTGGCGGCCTACTCCGGGGCACTGCGGACCCTCGCTCTGACTCTGACCCGCATCGCCAACGACCTGCGCCTGCTGGCCTCTGGCCCCATGACGGGGCTAGCGGAGATCAGGCTGCCGGCGGTGCAGCCAGGCTCGAGCATCATGCCGGGCAAGATCAACCCCGTGATGGCCGAGATGCTCAATATGGTCTGCTACCACGTCATAGGCAACGACGCCTGCGTAGCTCTGGGCGCGCAGGCAGGGCAGCTCGAGCTTAACGTGATGATGCCGGTCATGGCTTACAGCCTCTGCCAGTCTGTCGAGGTGATGACGAACGCCCTGCGCTCGTTCAGCGAACGGTGCGTCCGCGGCATCGAGGCCGACGAGGAGCGGTGCCGATACTGGGCCGAGCGCAGCCTGGCCATCGTCACCGCCCTCAACCCCTACATCGGCTACCGCCAGGCTGCCAGCGTGGCCCTGGAGGCCCTCCGAAGCGGGCGCCGGGTGGCGGAGGTGGTGCTGGAGCGTGGCCTGTTGGGCCAGGAGGAACTAGAAGCGGCGCTCGACCTGGAGGCGATGACGCGCGGCGGCATTCAGGGCGCCGGCTAGATGCCTGGGCTCCGGCCAGTCCTGACGGCGTTAGCGCGCCTGATTACCGCCGTCGCGGTCGGGCTACCCGCCTGGCTGCCTGCCGGCGCGGCGGCTGAGGTCCAGGGAGCTGCCCGGACGGCCAACCTGTTCTTCGCCTCGGACAGAGACGGCGACGGTGACATCTACCTGGCTCTCCCCGACGGGTCGGTGCGCAACCTGACCCTGAACCGCGAGCCCGACTGGGATCCAGTGGTGTCGCCCACGGGCACGATGGTGGCCTTCGTCTCCCGGCGGGACGGCAACTCCGAGATCTACCTTCTGAACCCCGCGGTGGGCAACGTGGTCAACGTGACCAATCACCCGGCGGCCGACTACGAACCCGACTGGTCGCCGGACGGCACTCGGCTGGTATTCGTCTCCGAGCGCGACGGCGGCAGGGATCTGTACGTGCTGGACTGGAGGCGGGGGGCGGTGGAGAGGCTGACGCATTCGGGGCCGGGAGAGATATACCGCTCCCCAGCCTGGGCCCCCGACGGGGGAGCCATCGCCTACTCGGCGGTGCGCGATGGGGTGGAGCACGTGTACGTGCTGGACTTCGCCTCCGGGGAGGCGCAGATCACCCAGTGGCCGCTCAAGGGCCGCTATCCTGCCTGGTCCCCGGATGGCGAGCGGCTGGCTTTCGCCGGCTGGCACGAGGACGATCGGCCTGGCGTGTACCTGGCGCGACGAGATGGGGCCGAGGTGCGATGGCTATGGGAAGCGCGCGGGCCTATACGCAGCCTCACCTGGGTCGGTGATGCCGTCCTGCTCAGCCTGGCGGAGGCGCAGGGCCAATCCATCTACGCCGTGCCCGTCAGGGGAGGAGCTCCCGAGCTGGTGGTATCCACGGCGGGATGGGACGACTGCCCCTCGGTGGCGGGCGAGGGTCGGATCCCGCAGGTGATCCTGCCCTCCACGCGGGAGCCTTACCCCAAGCGCCTGGCCCCGGTTCTGGGGGCCAACATTGCCGACTTGAGCAACGCCCACCTGCTACATCAGCTCGGCTTCGGGTGGATCAAGAACTACCTCTCGTGGGCTGGGGCCGAGCCCCAGCCGAACCAGTTCTACTGGGAGGACTCCGACAATGTGATCGAGGCGGCTGAGTCGAACGGCCTCAAAGTTCTGTTGCGGCTACACGACACGCCGGCATGGGCTCGGCCGCCCAATACCACGCTCACCCATCCGCCGTCGGACCTAGAGGCGTACGGCCGGTTCGTGGCGGCAGTGGCGCGCCGGTACCGGGGTCGGGTGGCGGCCTACGAGATCGGCAACGAGCCTAACCTCGCGTTCGAGTGGGGGGAGCAGACGCCCGACCCGGCTGCTTACGCCGAGATGCTGCGGGTCGCCTACACGGCCATCAAGGCGGAGGATCCGGAGGCCCTGGTGATCTCCGGCGGGGTAGCCACCACCGGCGACGGCGGGGAGGGCGCGGTGGGGGACCTCGACTTCATCCGGGGCCTCTACGAGGCCGGGGCCAAGGGGTACTTCGACGCCCTGGGGTCGCATCCCTACGGGTTCGGCCGGCCTCCCTTCGCCCGGCACCAGTACGGGCTGGCGGTGTCCCGGTTGGAGGCCCAGCACCGGGTGATGCTGGAATACGCCGATGGCGACACCCCCATCTGGGCCACCGAGGTGGGCTGGCCCCTGGCCTCAGCCTGGACCATGGGGGAGCACGACGACTATGTGGTGTCGGAGGCAGAGCAGGCCTTCTACTACCAGCAGCTGCTGCTACAGGGGGCCCAGACATGGCCCTGGCTACAGGCGGTGTTCGCGTTCAACCTGGACTTCAGCACCGTACCCTGGTACGAGGCGGCGCAACCGATGCGATGGTACGCCCTCCTCGAGGCCGACGGCAGCCCGCGGTTGGCCTTTACGCGCCTGCGCGGAGTGGGAGTGCCTTGGCGGTGACATCTGCGGGAG
Source organism: Anaerolineae bacterium (assembly GCA_013178015.1). Taxonomy (NCBI): domain Bacteria; kingdom Bacillati; phylum Chloroflexota; class Anaerolineae; species Anaerolineae bacterium. The sequence goes on along the minus strand of JABLXR010000038.1, from coordinate 6,805 downwards.
GTCTGGTCTAGGGTTGCGTCCTTCGGAAGCGGTGCTGGCTGGCGAGGGGTCGGTCCCCGGCTCGGTGCGGTGGCTGGCGGTTCTGGCGACACTAGGGATGGTGGGCCACGGCCTGGGCCAGACGGTGCTGGGGCCGGTCCTGCCTCGGGTCATGGCTGACCTGAGCATCCGAGAGACGGCGGTAGGCGTTCTGCTGGCGGCGGGTTCACTGGGCTTCATGTGTGGGTGCCTGCTGGGCGGGTTCGTACTGGACCGGATCGGCCTGAAGCCGACCTTGCTGGCAGCCTGGCTAGGGGTGGTGCTGTCGCTGGGCGGGTGCGCTCTGTCGAGCCGGTATCCTGAGCTGCTGGTGTCGTACTTCCTGTTCGGGCTGGGCTCCGGGTTCATCGAGACGGGCCTGAACGTCCTGCCAGCACAAATCGGTGGCGGCGCCTGGATGATGAACCTGGTGCACATGGGCTACGGGGTAGGAGCCCTGACAGCTCCGATGGGGGCGGGGGCCCTGCTCCAGGTGGGCCGGGGGTGGCGGACGGCCTTTGCCGCAGTGGCCGCCCTCTCCGCGGTACTGCTGGTTCTGGGGGCTGCGTCTCGCATGCCGTCGGCCCCCAGCCGGCACCGGGAGGCATCCCCAAGCCAACCACTCTCCAGACTGGCCCGGAACTACCTGGTGGTTCTGAGCGCGCTGGCGCTGCTGTTCTACGTGGCCGGGGAGCACGGGATGACGTCCTGGGCCGTGCTCTTCATGGAGGGCCAGTACGGGGTGGGCTCGCTGCAGGCGGGGGTGGCTCTGTCGCTCTTCTGGGGGGCCATCCTGGTGGGGAGGCTCTTCCAGGGCGCCGTGGTGTCGCGGTTCAGCCTTCCAGCGGTAGTCATGGCCAGCGGCCTCATCTCGGGGCTGGCCATCGGTGGGTTTGCCCTCTCGTCCTCCTCGGGCGAGGCGTACCTGGCTGCGACTGTAGCCGGCCTGGCCGCTGGGGGCATCTACCCGAACGTCATGATCTACACTAACCGACGCTTTCCCCGGCAAGTCGGCGTCGTGACCGGGTTGCTCAGCATGACGGCCGCTACCGGTACCTTCCTTTTCCAGCCCGTAGTCGGACGGGTGGCCGAGGTCCTCAGCCTGAGTGCGGGCTTCCTGATACTGGCGGGCGCCATGACGGCAGTTGGGGCGTGCTTCTTGCCAGTGTGGCTCCGCCGGTCCCGCGAGGGGTAGCAGCGGCCGCCGGCGCCGCATGTCCCCTCTCCTGCGTCGCCAGCGGGCTGGGAGGCGACCCTATCGCTCCAGCACCTCTACCGGGTCCCCGGCCCGCACCCGCCCTCCCTCGAGGACCTTGACGAAGATGCCCTCGCGGGGCATGACGCAGTCGCCGGCCTGTTCGTAGACGGCACAGCGGTCGTGGCACACCTTGCCGATCTGGGTTACCTCGACCAGGGCGCCGCCGATCCTCATGCGGGTGCCCACGGGAAGGGTATGGAGGACCAGGCCGCTGGTGGTGAGGTTTTCGGCGAAGCTTCCTGGGGCGACGTTAAGGCCCTTGGCCTTCATCTTCTCGATGCTCTCCAGCGCCAGCAGGCTCACCTGCCGGTGCCACTTGCCGGCGTGGGCGTCGCCCTCCAGCCCCCAATCCACACGTAGGAGACCTGATCCCACATTCGTCTTGGGGGTGCCCTTGGTCTCGCTGAGGCACACCGCCACCAACTGCCCGATCCTGTTTCGATCCACTGTCCACACTCCCTCGGAGTGACTCATTCGAGCACCACGGTCCCACTGCGACCGCCGCTTTTCCGCACGAGCCGCAGGTTGTGCATGCGCATGCCCGGGTCCACCGCCTTGCACATGTCATACACGGTCAGGGCGGCCACCGCCACCGCCGTGAGGGCTTCCATCTCCACCCCGGTCTGGCCGGTGCACCGCACCCGCGCCTCGATCGCCACCGCGGAGCGCTCCTCGTCCAGGCTCAGGTCCACCTCCACGGCCGAGAGGAGCAGCGGGTGACACAGGGGCACTAGGTCGGGGGTGCGCTTGGCCCCCATTATGCCGGCCACGCGGGCCAGGGCCAGCACGTCTCCCTTGGGCACCTGGCCGGCGCGGATGAGCGCCAGCGTCTCTGAGGACATGGCCACCTCGCCCCGGGCCACGGCCTCGCGCACAGTGTTCGGCTTCCCCCCCACGTCTACCATCCGGGCTTGACCCCGTTCGTCCAGATGGGACAGCTCCATCGCCTACCCTCCGATGCCCGACATGCTCCTGGCGGGCAGAGGCTCGCCTTGCGCCAGGCGATGCCCAGCCGGCTTCAAGGCCACCGCTTGAAGGAGCAGGGCGCGCAACTCGTCATCGGTAGCGCCGCGCCGCAGAGGACCGCGCACGTCCAGCTCTCCCCCGCGGAGGAGACAGGCTACCAGGCGCCCATCAGCGGAGAGCCGCAGGCGGTTGCAGGTGCCGCAGAAATGCTCTGTCACCGGGGTGATGAGGCCGACCGTCCCTGGCGCGTCGTGGAGGCGATAGGTGCGGGCGGGACCGCTCCGGTCGCTGGGGAGGGGTGCCAGTGGGCCCAGCTCTGCCTCAATGCGGGCCCGCATCTCCGAGGCGGGGACGAACCCGTCGTGGGTCCAGTGCTCCCCTTCCCCCAGAGGCATGACCTCGATGAAGCGGACGTGCCAACCCTCGCTGATGCTCAGGCGAGCGAAGTCCACCACCTCGTCGTCGTTGAGGCCGCGGATGACCACCATGTTGACCTTGATGGGCGAGAGCCCGGCGGAGCGAGCGGCCTCAAGTCCGTCGAGGACGTCCTGCAGCCGACCGCGCCGAGCGATGCGCTGGAAGCGCTCCGGCCGAAGAGTGTCGAGGCTGACGTTGACGCGCTTAAGGCCCGCCTCTGCCAGTCCCCGGGCGTGCTGGGCCAGGAGGATGCCGTTGGTGGTAAGGGCGATGTCGGCCAGACCGGGGATGTCGGACAGCATCCGGACCAACTGCACCACTCCAGGGCGCACCAAGGGCTCGCCCCCGGTGACTCTCACTTTGGTGATTCCCAGCTCTGCTCCCAGCCGAACCAGCCGAACGATCTCCTCGTAGCGCAGAATGTGATCGTGGCGCTTGAGCGGGACGCCCTCCTCGGGCATGCAGTAGAGACAGCGCAGGTTGCAGCGGTCCGTGACGGAGAGGCGCAAGTAGGTGATAGAGCGCCCGAAGGCATCGCGCAGGCTGGCGGTCATGTCTGCCGCTCCACCTCGGGCCGTTCCACCATGATGGCTATGACCTCGTCCCCAGCGTAGAAGTCGCCGAGGCCACGGGGCAGTCGCAGGAGCGCGTTGGCGCCCACGAGCGACTTCAGTCGGCCCGACACCTGGGAGCCGGTGGTGGTGGCCCAGAGGACTCCCTCCCTTTGGGTGACGACGGAGCGCTGGAACTCGGTGCGCTCGGCGTCGTGGTGCAGGTCGTGGGTGAGGCGAACGGGCACCTCAGGCCGCCACAGACGGGTGTGCCCCGCCATGAGCCTCAAGGCCGGACGGACGAAGTTCTCGAAGCAGACTAGCGATGACACCGGGAATCCGGGCAGCCCGAAGACGGGTACACCGCCGACCAGGGCGAAGGTGAGCGGTTTGCCGGGTTTGATGGCCACCCGACCGAAGTGGATGGTGCCCAGCTCGGCCAGCAGGGGCTTGACGAGGTCCTTGACGCCCATGGACACCCCGCCGCTGGTGAGGAGCATGTCGGCCCGGGCTGCTCCATCGAGGATGGCGGCCCGCAGGGCATGGGCGTCGTCGGCCACCGGCCCCAGGGGCAGGGGGCTGCAGCCGGCCTCGATCACGGCCGCGGTCAGCGCCGGGCCGTTGCTGTCCCGTATCTGCCCCGGGCCGGGAGTGGCTTCGGCCGGTACCAACTCACTCCCGGTGGTGAGAATGGCCACGCGCGGTCGCGGATGCACCGACACGGCGGTGTGGCCCAGGGAAGCGAGGAGGCCGATCTCGGCCGGGCCCAGACGCATGCCCGCCCTCAACAGCGAGTCTCCGATGGCGACGTCCTGCCCGGCTGGCCGCACGTACTGCCCGGTGCGCACGGGGGTCCGCAGGCGAACGAAGCCGTTACGCTCGTCGGCGTCCTCGAAGGGGACGACCGCGTCCGCGCCTGGGGGCAGGGGCGCTCCGGTCATGATGCGCACTGCAGTGCCCAGCCGGACGGTGCCCACCCCGCTCTGCCCGGCTTCCCACTGGGCGATCACCTCCCGCTCGGGTGCGGGATCGGCAGCGATGACGGCGTATCCGTCCATGGCGGAGGCGGCGAAGGGAGGCAGGTCCTCCCGCGCCACCACCTCCTCAGCCAGGATGAGCCCATGGGCTTCGCCCAGGGGTACCTGGACGGGAGGCAGCGGGCTCAACGCGGCCGCTATGCGCCGCCAGGCCTCGTCAGGCTCGATCATCGGATAGTCGGAAGACCTCACGCTGCTACTCCAGCAGTATCACTTGCACGAAGGACCCGGCCGGAAGGTAACTGCAATCCTCCGGGATGACCGCCAACCCGTCCGCCGCTACCATTGAGCTGAGGATGCCCGAGCCCTGATCGCCCGTGAGCTCGGCGAGACAGTCTTCGCCCTGTCGATGCAGTCGGACGCGCAGATAGTGGCGCCGCCCGTCCTTGCGCTCGATCGAGGACACCAACCGGGCCCGCACCGAGGGGGGATCGGCCACTGAGAGGCCGAGCATGCGACAGATGGCGGGGCGGGCGAAGAGCTCGAAGGCGATCATGGCGGAAACGGGGTTACCGGGGAGGCCCAGCAACGGAATCCCCGCCAGGGTGCCGAAGGCCACCGGCTTGCCCGGCTTCATGTTCACCCACCAGAAGCTCATCTCACCCTCGGCGGAGAGCACCTGCTTCACCAGGTCGAAGTCTCCCACCGACACGCCGCCGGAGGTGATGAAGAGATCGGCTCTCGCATCCAGCCCCCGACGCAACGCCGCGCTCAGCTCATCCCTGCGATCGCTAGCCACTCCCAGGAGGATGGGAAGGCCGCCGGCGCGAAGCACCTGAGCGGCGTTGCTGTAGGAGTTGATGTTGCGGATCTGTCCCGGGCCCGGCTCCTCACTGGCGGGCACGATCTCATCGCCGGTGGCGAGGATGGCGACACGCGGACGGCGGTGCACCGCCACCCGAGTGCGGCCCAGCGAGGCCATCATGCCGATCTCCTGTGGCCGGACGCGCGTGCCCGGAGGCAGCACCAACTGACCCTGTTGGACGTCCTCGCCGCGATGGCGTACGTTCCTGCCCGGCGCCGGAATGCGTCGCACCTCCACCCAGCCATCGCCGGAGGTGGTGTCCTCGAAACGCACCACCGTATCGGCGCCAGCGGGCACGAAGGCTCCGGTCATGATACGGGCCGCCTCGCCCGGCCCGATGACAGCGTCGGTGGGATGTCCGGCCGCCACCTCGGCCACGACGCGCAGACGGATGGGTGGCTCTGCCACGAGGTCGGCGGCGCGGACGGCGTACCCGTCCATGGCGGAGTTGTCCTGGGGCGGCACGTCGCGGTCGGCCCAGATGCCCTCGGCCAGCACCCGGTCCAGGCTCTCCAGAATGGGGACGGTCTCCGATGGCAAGGGGACGCACATGCCGAGGATGCGTGCCCGGGCCTCTTCTACACTGAGGATGGGGTAGGCGTCGGGCTCAGTCATGGGCGCTCTCTCGGTGCTCCAGGTTATCGCCTCGAGCCATCTGCACGGCGTGGGCAAGGAGGGGAGCGAGAACCTCCATGCCCTCGCGCACGGCCCTCGGGCTTCCGGGAAGGTTCACGATGATGCAGCGGCCTCGAAGCCCCGCCACGCCGCGCGATAGAACGGCCCTGGGAGTTCGCTTATAGCCCTCCCAGCGCAGAAGCTCCGCCAGGCCGGGAAAGTCCCGGTGCACGACCTGCCGCGTGGCCTCGGGGGTCCAATCTCGGGGAGCAGGGCCGGTACCGCCGGTGGTCAGCACCAGGTCCAGGTCTCCGCGGTCGGCCAGGGCGCGGAGGGTGTCGGCGACGCGGTCCTGGTCGTCGGGGACGATGATCTCGTAAAGGACTTCGACCTGGGCTGAACGCAACAACTGGGACAGGAGGGGCCCGCTGGCATCCTGGCGCACGCCGGCGTAGCCCTTGTCGCTCACGGTGACCACTGCCGCACGGATGGGCACTGTACCCTCCCATGATAGACATACAACAGAAACCGGCGTTCTCTCTGAGAACGCCGGCGACGACGACACACGCCCATGCGTTCTCCTTTCCAAACACGGGAGGCGGAGGCGTTTCCCCCTCCACCCTTGGCTGCCCGAGGGCAGACCGCGACCGACGGCCCGTGGGCGCAAGCCGGTAGGGCCGACGATTCGGAGAACCTCGCTCCCATTACCCTCCGCGCAGGGGGGTCGGGAGACACTGCAAAGAGTATCGCACCGGTGCGGATTCAGGGCAAGCGTGGGGGCTCAGGGTGTGGCGGACGGGTCTTCAGGGGGAATCCGCTCCGTGGGTCCGCTCGGAGCTGGAGCCCACACAGCCAGCCCCTCCGCTGGCCCCTTGTTCACTCGTCTCATTCCCTTGAGGACCGAGCCCCCGGAGGCAGTAGGCATCTGGGGGCAAAGCGCGCGTGGGCGCGCGCACTCCTCGCTTGTGCTTGAGCGGTGAGCCGCCAGGGGCGGCAGGCACCTGGGACAAGGCGCGCGTGGGCGCGCGCACTCCTCGCTTGTGCTTGAGCGGTGAGCCGCCAGGGGTAGCAGGCATCTGGGGGCAAAGCGCGCGTGGGCGCGCGCACTCCTCGCTTGTGCTTGAGCGGTGAGCCGCCA
>JABLXR010000037.1 GCA_013178015.1 Anaerolineae bacterium | reverse complement strand
CTCTCCCCCTCTCCCTGTCTCCCCCTCTCTCCCTCTCCCTGTCTCCCCCTCTCTCCCTCTCCCTGTCTCCCCCTCTCCCCCTCTCCCCTACCGCCCATCCTCCTCGTCCGATCCCACGTCACCGCGCCAGAGGCGCTGCATTTCCTCGGAAGTCTTCAGCAGTTCGTCCAGCGTGCCCTGGGCCACCACCCTCCCGTCTCTGAGCACGATGATGTGGTCGGCCCGACGGAGCACCGCCCGCCGATGGGACACCACCAGGCAAGTGACCTGGCGCCGGGCGAACACCCCCTCCCATAGTTGCCGCTCCGTCTCCACGTCCAGAGCGCTGGAGAGATCGTCCACCACCAGCAGTTCAGCGTCGCGCACGAACATGCGGGCCGCTGCCGCCCGCTGGCCCTGCCCGCCCGAGAGCCGCACCCCTTTGGGCCCGATCACCGTGTCCAGGCCCTCAGACATGAGAGCCACGTCCTCGCTGAGGACCGCGGCCTTCACCGCGTCCCACAGGTCTACCTTGTCCTCGGGCAAGCCCATCAGGATGTTGTCCCGCAGGCTCTCGCTGAACAGGCGGGGCACCTGGGAGGTGTAGGAGGCGCGGGGAGGCACCAGGAAGTCCGCCGGGTCCTCCACCAGCTCGCCGTTCCAGCGGATCTCGCCCCTCTCTCGAGGGACGAGCCCTAAGAGAGCGCGCAGGAGCGTGGTCTTGCCGGAGCCGATGCGGCCGGTGACCACGGTGAACGAGCCCCGGGGCAGGTCGAGGCTGACGTCCTCGATGCCCCGGCCGCTGTCGGGATAGCGATAGGTGAGCCCTGTGGCCTGCAGCCGCTCCAGCCGATGCTCCGCGGTCTTGGCCTGGTAAGGGACGGGAGGGAGCTTCCCTCGCATGTAGACAGGCGCGTGCTTCACCGGGGTGTCGGGAGAGGCATCCTGTAGCAGCTGCACCATGCGTTCGAACGAGACGCCCACCTGCTTGTAGCGGGCCAGCAGGGAGCCGATCATGTAGGAGAACTCGGTGGCGTAGTTGAGGTAGTAGACGAAGAGGGCGAAGTCGCCCACGGTGAACGTGCCCGACCTGATGGCCTGCCCTGACATCAGCAGTATGAGCCCGGTACCCAAGTTGACCGCGTTGTAGAACACCGAGTGCATGACCTCGTGGAACACTCGATCCCGCAGGGCGGCCACCCGGCGATCTTCGCTCAGCCGGTCCAGGTGCTCGATCATGCGATCCTCAGCGTTGGCCACTTTGACCGCCTGGGCTGAGTCGAACATTTCGGCGATGAAGTCCACCACGATGCCGGTAGCCTTCCGGCTGGCCCGGCGGTAGGTGGTGAACCGCTCTCGGGCCAGGTTCGCCGCCACCATCACCAGGAGGAGAGGGATGAACACCACCAGGGCGATCCGGGCGTTGATGCCAAGCATGACTACCACGGCCACGATACTGAAGATGGTGGTACCGACGAGGAAGAGGTTGGCCGCCAGGAAGTTCACTGCCTCTTCCACGTCGCCACCGAAGCGGCTGATGGCCTCGCCGGTGGAATAGGGCAGCGCCCGAGCCCCTGGCCGGTCCAGGATGTGCTCGAACAGGTTGCGCCGCAGCAGAGCCCGAATGGTGAAGGACCACTGGTAGTTGAGGGCCACGTCCACGAAGACGAAAGCTACCCGGGCCAGGCCGACGGCCACAATGAGGGCAGCCAGGGCCCAGGGGCCGATCGTGGCTGGGGCGTCCCCAGTGAGGGTGTCGAAGAACCTCTGCACGATGAGCCCGCCCGCCTGAGGGATGGCGGCGAAGATCGCGGTGCGCAGCGCCGTCATGAGGATGAAGCGCCCCGTTTGGTAGCGCATCATCATCCACAGGTACTTCCAGGTGGGAAGCGGCCTCGGCGGCTCACTCTCCCTACCGACGGTGACGGGCACTACGCCAACCTCCGCCGAGATCTGGCTCACGCCAGCACCTCCTCCAAGCCCGTCTTGAGCAAGCCGCTGAAGCGCGAGCCCGGATCGGCGGCCAGCACCTCCCGGTCGCCGTGTTCCAGGATCCTGCCCTCTTCGATGATCATGATCTCGTCCGCCCGCAGGACGGTCCCCAGCCGGTGAGCGATGATGACGCCGGTGCGATCTTTGAGTAGGCGCTCCACCGCCCGCTCGATGAGCTGCTCGGTGGCTGGGTCCAGCCGGGAGGAGGCCTCGTCCAGCACGATCAGCCCGGGGTCCTTGAGGAAGATGCGGGTGAAGGCCAGGAGCTGCGCCTCGCCGCTGGAAAGCCCGCTGCCGCCCGACTCGATCTCGGTGTCCAATCCCTCGGGCAGGGACTCGAACCATTCCTGGAGGCCCAGCTCGCCGATCACCCGGAGGATACTCTCATCGGAGATGCCGCGGTCGAAGAACGTCAGGTTGTCGCGCAGGGAGGCATGGAAGAGCTGGACATTCTGGGTGACCATCCCCACACCCCGGCGAAGCTCGGCCAGGGGCAGGTCCCGTATGTCCACTCCTCCCAGGCGCACGGTCCCCTCCTGGGGTTCGTAGAGGCGGAAGAGAAGGCGGCTGATGGTGGTCTTGCCCGATCCGGTGCGGCCCAACAACCCCATCACCCGGCCCGGCTCCAGGCGGAAGCTCAGGTCTCCGAGCACGGGCTCGTCGGCGTCGTAGCTGAAGGACACGCGGTCGAACTCGACCGACAGGGGGCCGGGGGGCAGGAGCGACGTGCCGTGCTCGACGATGGTGGCCTCGGTGGCGAACAGCTCCCGAATTCGGGTAATGCCGGCAGAGGCGCGCTGCAGGTCCTCCAACTGCTGAGAGATGCGCTGAATAGGTCGGTTGATGAGGTTGGTGTAGTTGAAGATGAGGTATACAGTGCCGATGGTGACCAGGCCGGCCTGGTAGACGTAGGCACCCACCGCCAGGGCGAGGGCGTTACCCACCACAAAGATCATGGTGGAGGTGTTGATCATCACGTTGGTCATGAGCCCGGCCCGCAGGTGCTCCCTGAGGATGCGACGCATGAGTTCGTAGAAGCGGCGCATGACGTAGGCTTTGGCCCCGGCGGAGCGTATGTCCTCGGTGCCCGCCAGCCGCTCCTCCAGAAAGCCGAACAGCTCGGCGCTGGCCTCGCGAGCCGCGTGCCACTGAGGCACGGCGATGCCGCGCAGTCGGTTCAGCACCGCCATTGCCAGCACGACGAACCCAGTCAGCACCAGCCCCACCCGCCAGTCCTCCTGGAAAAGGAGCCCGAGGATCACCAGCAGCAACAGGGCATTGCCCAGAAGCTGAATGGTGAACTGGGAGAAGAAGTTCGACAGCGAGGTGACGTCGCCATCTACGCGTTCGATCATCTCTCCCGGGGTGTGCCGGTTGTGGAAAGACATGTCCAAGTGAAGGCAGTGGCGAGCCAGGTCGGAGCGCAGGGCGTTGGTGGAAGTCCAGCCCACATTCTCGCCCAGGTACGCCGCACCCACAGCGGCACCCTGCTGGGCCACCGCCAGCATGATGAAGAGGAGGGCAGACCGCAGAAGGGCGTCGTCCGTGGCTCCGCTGCGAGCGGCGTCAATGAAGTAGCGCATGATCTGGGGGTTGACCGCCTGCAGGGCGATGCTGCCCAGGAGCAGCATAGCTAGCATCAGCACTCGTCTCTGCTGGGGGCGGATGTAGTCCGCCAGCAGAGTCCAGTACTGCCGGAGCGGAATCCTCATGGACTCACCCCTCCCCGAGGGCTTTCACATCAACTGCCGGGCGAACCCGATGCCGGCGTGCCACGAATACCTCCCTCGAGACCTGCCGTACCCGGGCCAGTTCAGCCCAGGCCGTTGCCGGCCTGGGCCTACGGGAACTCCTCTGTGCAGCTGCGTCTCCGGTGTGGCCGGACCAGGCCTCCGACTGGACCCAGCCAGATCTGCCTGCTGCTTCGCGCAGGAAACCAGGCCTGACAGGGCTCATTCGGTGCGCGAGTAATTAGATGAGGCACTCGCCAGAGCATACAACTCGAGGCGGCCAAGGGCAAGCAAGAGGTGATGGCCCAGAACCCGTAGTGCCGCCTCCGACCAACACCGCCGCGCAGGGCCTTCGCCGCGCTCGCACTAGGCGAGCCAGCCTCGACTGCACCGCGGGTATACCTTCCTTCGAGGAGTTCGCGCGCCCACGCGCGACAGGCCTCCTCCAGCCCACATGTTCGCCCGAGCGCCGCCGGGCCTAGGGCGTGTATTCTTGACGGCAAAGAGCCAACCACCCCCGAGGAGTTCGCGCGCCCACGCGCGACAGGCCTCCTCCAGCCCACATGTTCGCCCGAGCGCCGCCGGGCCTAGGGCGTGTATTCTTGGCGGCAAAGAGCCAACCACCCCCGAGGAGTTCGCGCGCCCACGCGCGACAGGCCTCGCCCACCGGAGGGTCCTGCCTGGGCACCGCCGCGAACGGCCTCGAGCCCGCTTTGCCAGTGTCGCCCTGCTGCTGTATCAAGGTGCTATCTCATCTGGCAGAGAGCGGCGGCACGCGACATAGTGGAAGAGCTACATCCTGAGGCACGTCGCCACTTGAGGCGCAACTACCTTCTCGGGCTCCTCAATGGTGGCATCTTCAGCCTGGGCGACGCCCTCCAAGACACCAATCTGGTCCTGAGCGTATTCGTCAATCAGCTCAGCGGGTCGAACGTGTTCGTGGGGTTCCTCCAGCCCCTGCGCCTGGGGGGCTGGTTCCTGCCCCAGTTGCTGCTCTCCGGGCGCGTGCAGGCGGCGCCGCAGAAGATGCCCTTCTACCGCCTGGGTGCCACCCTGCGCATAGCCTCGGTATCCGCCCTGGCGGCCTCCACCTTCCTGGTTACCGACCGCCAGCTCCTCTTGGCCCTCATGTTCCTGTTCCTGGGGACCTTCTCCCTCACTGGGGGGCTGTCGGGTCTGGCCTACATGGATGTGGTGGCCAAGACCATACCCTCTCGCATGCGGGGTGGCTATTTCGCCTGGCGCATGTTCCTGGGAGGGCTGCTAGCCCTGCTGGGCTCTCTGGTGGTGCGGCACGTTCTCAGCGACACTGCGCGGTACCAGTTCCCGCGCAACTACGCCATTCTGTTCCTTCTGGCGGCCTTCGCCATCGGCATTTCCATGACCGCCTTTGCCTTCACCAAGGAGCCGCGCGATGGCCAGGTGCAGCCCCGGGCGAGCCTGCCGGAGCAGTTGCGGCGGGCCGGCTCTCTGCCTCGGGGCAACGCCGACTACCGCCATTTCCTGGTGGCGCGGGTGCTGCTCATGGTGGCGGAGATAGCCTCGCCTTTCTACATCCTCTACGCCAGTGCGGTAGTGGGGCTGCCTACAGCCATGGCAGGCACGTACCTCATGGTGGCTACTGCAGCCAACATTGCCTCCACCTACTTCTGGGGCCGGGTGAGCGACCGCGCTGGCAACAGGGCCCTGCTGCGCATCGCCTGCGCGCTCGGAGGCGTCGCCCCGCTGGTGGCTCTCACGGTGCTGCCCCTGGCACGGGCCGTGGGCGGTGCCAGCGGGGCGGTGGCCACCATCCTCTTCGGGGTGGTGTTCGCCACTCTGGGCGCCTCCCGCACTGCGGTCAACGTCGGGGGACAAGCCTTCCTGCTGGACATCGCGCCCGCCCACGACCGGCCCATCTACCTAGGGTTTACCAACACCCTGGTGGGCATCGCCTCCCTGACCAACGTACTGGGGGGCTTCATTGTTGAGGCGCTCGGTTACTGGGCCCTGTTCGCCCTCGCCTTGGCTTTCTACGCTGGGGCCGGCGTCGCCATCACGCGCGCCGCTGAGCCGCGGTCTCTGGGTGAAGTGTCGTCCGTACCGCGCTGAGCCTTCCCTGCCCGGCCCAGGGGCCGCCCCTTACGGCCCCAGAGATCCCGCCCCTCCCTATGCGGCGCGCGGGTGCCCAGCACCGGCAGGGATGGTACACTGTCGAGATGCCTCGGCTCGGGGATCTCCCTATCCATGCTGGAAGAGCTTCATCCGCACGCTAGGCGTCACCTGCGCCTGAACTTCGCTCTCGGAGTGGTGAACGGCGTGGCCTTTGCCCTGGCCGATGCCCTCCAGGACCCCACCCTCGTCTTGAGCGTCTTCATCGCCCGCCTCACCGATTCACCCATCTTGGTAGGGCTGCTGGTGCCGGTGCGGATGGGGGGCTGGTTCCTGCCCCAGCTGCTGATATCCGGTCGTGTGCAGGCAGCACCGGCGAAACTGCCCTACTATCGGATGGCGGCAGCCCTGCGGATATCGGCCAACTTCGCCCTGGCCCTGGCCGCCCTTTTGCTTCCGGGCGGTGGCCTCCTGCTGGCCCTAACCTTCCTCTTCATGTCCGTCAACACCCTGAGTGGAGGCCTATCCGGGCTGGCCTTCACCGACGTGGTGGGAAAGACCATACCTTCCCGGATGCGAGGCCGGTTCATGGCCTGGCGCATGTCCATCGGCGGATGCCTGATACTGCTGGGCTCCTTGGTAGTGAGCTACGTGCTGGACGATGCCCGAGGCATCCCCTTCCCTCGCGACTACGGCATCCTGTTCGTCCTCTCCGCCGTCTCCCTGGCCGTGTCGCTGGGTTCGTTCGCTTTCGTGCGGGAGCCGAGGGACCGCAACACCCGTCCGCGGGCCAGCGTTCCGGAGCAGTTGCGGCGGGCGACCGCCTTGCCCGGGCGCAACGTCGCCTACCGCTGTTTCATGGCCGCCCGGGTCGGCTTCATGCTGGCGGAGATCGCCGGCCCCTTCTACATTCTGTACGCTAAGCTTGTCTTCGGGCTCCCCGACGCCATCGCTGGCTCATACCTCATGGTAGCCACCGTAGCCAATATTATGTCCACGTACATGTGGGGACGGGTGAGCGACGGGGTGGGCAACCGAGCGGTCCTGCGGTTGGCAGCCCTACTCGGTGTGCTGGTGCCCCTACTCGCCGTGACCGCCGTTCCCGCTTTCCGCGCTCTCGGGGCGCCCGGTTGGTTCGCCCTCGGCTACTTCGGCCTCGTCTTCGCCCTCCTGGGTGTGACCCGCACCGGCATCTTCATCGGGGGCACCAACTTCCTACTGGACGCCGCCCCAGCCGACGATCGTCCCATATACATCGGGCTGACCAATACCGCGACAGGCATCGCCTCGCTGGCTACGGCCCTCGGAGGCGTAGTGGTCCAGACGGCGGGGTTTGGTGCCGTCTTCGCCCTGGCACTGATCCTGTACCTGACGGCCGGCCTGGTGATGTGGCGCTCGCCCGAGCCCCGTCGGTGAGGCAGCGCCCTGGGGCCAGGCGCATCTCCAGGCAAGTCCGGCTCGTGGGGCGCCTGAGCTCAGCTCACAGCCACACGTTCAGCAGGCTGGCCCCATGTACATGCTCCGCCTCGAACACCTGTCCATCTCGGACGACGATCGTGTGGCCATCCGCGCCCAAGTCCCAGAGGCTACCATGCAAGAAGACATTGATGCCGACTCTGGCGCCGGATGAGGCTATGCGGCCGGGCAGGGCGTACCGCAACCAGGCTTCGCCCTCAGACAGCGAGGTTGAGGGAGCATCCGTACCGCCATGCGGGCTCGCCCGGGAAACGACATCCCCAGGCCATGGGCGATCCCAGGCGCCAGTGGGGATGAGGTAAGAGGGAACTGCCACCAAGTCCACGCCTTCTCGTCGTAGGATCTCGTAGGGCTCCGGATGCCACGAGTCGGCACAGATCAAGACGCCGAGGCAGCCCGCCGGTGTATGGAAGACGGTCAGGTCCTGCAGCTCTCCGGAGGCCGTGAAAGGCTGCTCGTCCGGCGTGGGATGGATCTTGCGCACCAAGTTCGGGTAGGGCATGCCATCGGGGCCACATAGCGCAGTGACGTTATGCAGCGGACCGTCGGTGCAGACCACCCGACCGGCCAGCACCCGCGGGCGGGGGAGCACCACGGAGCCCCCTACCACGGTGACACCGAACCGGGAGGCCAGGCGCGAGAACACGTTGTGATAGCCGCGAGCCATCGCCGCGCCCTTGGATCGAAACAAGCTGTAGCGCAAGCGGTCGCAGGCCGGCGATCTGAGCCACCAGCCGAGCGTCCGAGGCAGGTTTGCGGCCATGATCCAGGCGGCGGCACGGGAGACGGTGACAGCGGAGTAGACCTGGCGCTTCTCGTCTGCTGCCACCAGCCAAGTGCCGATATGCTCGGGGAACACCACCACCGACTTGGGGTTGAGCCAGCCTCGTTCTCTGGCCTCTGCCAGGTAAGCGGACAGCTTGCAGTACAGGCTCTGCCAGGTGACGTAATCTGATGGCACCACGTAGGGCTGCACGCCGAGCATGTTGCCGAGCCCAGCGTCGGCTCCATGCTCGGCGGCGTAGTCCAACTGAAGCTCCGGTTCACCGTGCTCCCGGACGTGCCCGGAGCCCCTCCACAGCTCGTAGGCGACCGCCGCTGCGAGCAAGCCCAGGGCGGCGGCAAACCGTCCGCGGTTCAACTGATCTCCGCCAGCACCTCTCCCAGCCGGCGCTCCGCCACCTCAGAGGCGATGGCCCCCTCCAGCGAGGCCAGCACCTCGGTGACGTAGGCCCTCAGGTGGCTCAGGTCTCGCAGGAGCTGGGGCAACAGGTAGGGCCGCTTCACCTCCTCCCCGAAGGCGAGCATAGCATCGAAGCCGTGCAGAGCGCGCAGGAGCTTCTCGCGTGCCTCGGCCAGTGCCCCGGCCCGCCCGTCGGCGCTCGTTCCGGCGAGGGCAGCACGGGCGAGGTCGGTGCTCTGCAGCAGGGCCTCGTAGAGGTCCACCACCGCAATCAGCCGCTCGCACTCAAACAGGTACTCGTCTATCAGCTCCGGGTCGGGGGCATTGTTGCGGCGCTGGCTGAAGAGGGCATGCGCCCGCCGCAGGTGAGTCCGGGAGCGGGTGATGGTAGACATCAGGCGGCGGTCCCATCCCCGTAGCTGGCGCAGCACGTTCCTGGGGTACTCGTTCCGGGCGGCGGAGTAGGTGTGCCAGTAGTAGAGCAGGTTGTCCAGCACCCCCGGCACCAGGGGCATGCTGTCGTAGACCTGGTCCCACTTCTCGAAGGGCTCCACGGCGTCGAAGCCGGTAGTGCCCATGACCTTGCGAGCGTACTTGCTCTTGAACTGGTACAGGTCACCGGAGGTGGTCTGGTTCCAGGCGTACTCGGCCAGGCAGACGTAGTTGCGGTCGAAGGCCGCGTCGAAGACGCAGTAGGCGTCCGCTCCCTCGGCGCCGGCCCGGTGCCCGAGAGCCAGGTGAGGATAGATGTTAGAGGTGTAGCTCTGGGTGAAGAGCCAGAAGTAGTACCCGGGCATGGGGGTGGTCCAGGCCCGCAGATCTACTTCCCCGGGGATCTCCAGCACCGGTTCGTCGTAGCGCCACCACTGCAGAATGATGTGGTCCTTGACGCCCGCTTGCGCCAGCTTGTCCACGAACTCAGGAGTAAGGGCGCCGCTGCGGGAGAGGTGGTCGTTCCAGAGGGTGATGTGGTTGATCCCCTTGTCCAGCAGGTGGCGGGTGGTCTTGAGCACGTATTCGGTGAGCAGTTCCTCCTGGCTGCGCTCGCGGCACTCGGGGCACTTGCACCAGGGATCCACCACTCTCTCCGGGTCCTGCTCGTCCGTGCCGGTCACGGGGTAGATCTCATCCAGGCCCATGTGGAACCAGTCCACCCCGTTAGGGGCCAGGTAGCGGTCAATGATGCTATCCCAGAGCTCGAAGAGGAACTCGTAGGTCTTGGGGTTGCTCAGGCAGTAGCCGTACCCGGTAGGGCGACCAGCCTCGTCCTTGGAGGACAGCTCCGGATGTGTGTGGGGGATGAGCGTGGTGTGCCCAGGACCATTGAAGTGGGGGCGCACCGTGATGTTGCGGCTCTTGGCGTAGGCCACCAGGTCGCCGAAGAAGTCTTCCTGGAACATGAGCGGCAGGTAGGTGATGGCCTTCCACTCTTGGTCCCTAGCGGAGTAGTAGCGGATGGTCTTGGGCGTCTGCAGTTCGGGGTGATCGGGGAAGGGAAGCATCAGGAACTCGGTGCGCTTGCCCTCGTACTGGACGCACCAGCAGCAGTACACGCCCACGCCGAAGGCGTTCATCTTCAGCGCTGCCATGTAGTCCACCAGTTCCTTCCAGTCGTCGAGGGTCATCAGATCGGGGCCCCACTTGGACTCCACGTAGAGCCCGCGGTATTTGTAGTCGGGCCAGTCGCCTATGCGAACCCCCTCGACGGTGAGGTCGCCCTCTTGCTGCCGCAGAATCTGGACCAGGGTCTGAGCAGCGTAGAAGGTGCCGGCCGGGCCTCGGCCCCTCAGGGCGATGCTGTCGGCGTCGGCGACCAGGGCGTAGGCCTCGGGGTTGTCGGCGGTAGCGTCCAGGACCCGGGACAAGGCGGGACCAGAGGCGGCCGCGCCCACGCTGATGGGGATTCCCGTGCCGGGGGTTGGGCCCACGGATGGCCGCTGCCCGGCCGCCGCCTCGACGGCTCCGGCAATGATGTCGGCTGCTAGGCGCTCCAGGGGATCGGCGCCATCGGCCAGGACGATGTGGCAGTTGAGGGAGTCGCCCTTGGCGAGGGTAAGGATGGCGGGCAAGGTCTCGACGCGCTGGGGTTCGGGGAATATGAGGGCCATGTTACCTCCACTGGGTAGTTGGGTGTCGTGACGGCGCCACCGCGTCACCCTACCCCACGCCATCAAGCCCGACAGCCTGCGAATGGCGCGGGGCCTCAGGGGTTCAGGCGCCGGATGCGAATGGCGGCAGGCGAGATCACTACGAAGCTCCCGACAAGCTGGTGCGAGTGCTGCGAGACAGCACTGGCGACGAGGTCGGCCTTCCGGTCATTCGGCAGACCTGCCAATCGAAGCAGGATAGTCCCTTTGGCTGCCTTCTCTTGCCTAACCATCATCTCACCGAAGTCTTTGTCGCCGGTGATCAGTATGGCGTCCATCCTGTCGGCCAGATTGAGGACGGTGTCGTCGCTGGCCCCTCGAGCGATGTCGGCCACGTATGCCACGTCGTGACCGTCAGACAACAGTCGATCGACGATGGGCCGATCGACGTTCTCGTCCGCTATGAACTTCAACCGACGGGATCCCGAAGAGGGTAAACTACGTCAGCTCGCAGGGCATCGGCCGCGAAGGCCAGAGCGGCTCGAATGGCTTCTTCAGTCAAGGAAGGCTGAGCCTCCAGTATCTGCTCCACGCTCTCACCGGCTGCCAGTCTCTCCAGGATCGATTCTACCGTGATGCGGGTGCCGGCGATGACCGGCTTTCCCAGCATCTTCTTCGGATCGGACTCGATCAGACCTCGGTATCGCATGCTCGTTCCTGCCTGTCTGCATTGTCGGTCTAGCGTCCCTGCCACCAACTGGACCGAGATCCAAACCACTGCGGAGGCTGGGCAGTGATGGGGGAACGCCGGACGGCGATATGCACGCGCACAGCCGTAGTCTATGCCGCACCTCTTGAGGCAGCAACAGGTTGGGGGAAGCACCTTGCTCGACACGGCGCTTCCGTCGCTGCGCTCCCCGATTTAGCCACAGCAGTCAGTGCAGCCCCTGCAGCAGCTTCAGCCCCGCCTCCACCAGCATCTCTCCCGCACCTGGGGCAAGGACGGTGGAGGTCACCTCGTACCCTCCCTCGTCGAAGGCCTTACGAGTGGGGATGTAGCCGATGCTATCGTTGGCCAGCTCCACCACAAAGGTCGGCTTGAGGGAGGCCCGCCCCTTCAGGTCCAGCCCCAGCTCCACGAACAGCTCCCCCGGGAAGCCCACGATGCCGACCTCCCCAATTCGCAGCGCCTGCATGGTGGTCCGCAACGTCTCCGCCTGCATCCGGCCCAGGTCGCGGTCCCGCCGCGCAGCCACCACTTCCAGGGTGAAATCGGCCTCGCCTACGCTGACCTGCTCCACGATACGCTGCGCCTCGGCTGCCCGCTCGGGCGTCACCCGACGCAGGGGCAGGTCCACCTCGCCCAGGGCGCAGGACAGGGTGGCGGAATCGGCATAGTTGGCCCGAGCCAGGATCTTGAGGGCCTCTCCCGCCAGGGTGTTGCCGATGCGGCTGGGGTGGCTCTCCCCCTTGACTGGCCGTCCCTTGGCAGCCACGTCTATGTGGTTGAGATCCCCCATGGCACCGGGGTTGAAAAGCACCACCAGGTCGTCTCCGAAACGCGCCTGCAGCGCCCGGGTCAGGTAGTAGGGATAATCGGCGGATACGGAGCTGCCGCCGGTGGTGTCCAGGTGCACGGCGAAGTTGAGCCAGACGGCGACCGGGGAGCCATCCGGCCGGCGCACGGCCATAAGGCCGACCTCTGGGTCTATGGGACCGGCGGGGCGGACGATGTCGGGGTTGCCCACGCCCGGGTTGGTACGCAGGGTGCCGTCGCGCATCCAGAAGCGGCGGTTGAAGGACACACCGCCCTCGGAGCCCAGCCCGTGGGTGATCTGGGCCGGCCCCAGTCTCCGCTGCGCCAGCGCGACAGCGTCAGCGATCCTCTGCACCAGGATATCCGAGTACGCCGGCTCTACCGGGAACATGCCGGTGAGGCGGGTCTCAGGGCCGGTGTGAGTGTGGGTGCACCCCAGCAGCACCTGATCTGGACCCAGGCCGCACAGCTGAGCTATGCGGGACTTGGCGGCCGCTACCTGGGCGCCAGCCAGCCCGATCAGGTCACACGAGACGAGGGCAAGGGTGGTGCCTCCATCGCTCAGGCAGAGAGCCCGAGCGAAGAGGGGATCGTGGACGTCCTCGGCGCGCCGGGGCCGGTAGTAGCCAGCCAAGTAGGCGCCCAGGGGTGGGGTGATGTCGGTGGTTGCCGCTCCGGCGAGTAGGTTGGGCATGGTTGACCTCCGTGAGTGATGCCGGGTTTCCCAGAACATGCTACCATTGGTCAAGGTAGTTGTCTCTGCCATGACTCATGAGTCCGGGAGTGCCAATGGTTGAACCAGTCGCCGTTCAGATACGGTTGCCGGCTGAGGTGCTGGCTGCACTCCGTGAGCGCCAAGCTGGCGGCTCCGACGAGGACCGCGTGATGATGTCCTTGGCCCTCGGCCTGTTCGTGGAAGGCGTCGTGAGCTTGGCTCGAGCGGCCTCCCTCGCCGGAATGACACGCTACGAGTTCGCCCTGACCCTCAAGAGAGCAGGGCTGACTGCGTACGAGTACGGTAGAGAAGAGCACCAGGAAGACCTAGCCTCATTGGAGGAGGGTTAGGCTTCACTGTGGCCGCCGGGCCGGTTGTCGCTGATGCCAGTCCCCTCATCTACCTATCAGTGCTTGGTCGGTTCGAGTTGCTGCGGCGTCTCTTCGGTGTTGTCCATATCCCTGACGCAGTCTTGCAGGAAGTGGCGGCGCCGGCATTGAGCCTTCCGGGCTCCGCTGAGACTCGGGCGGCTGTGAAGGACGGGTGGCTGCGGCCCACTACGGTCCGCAACCGGCTGGCCGTGGAGGCCCTGCTCTCCGACCTGCACCCGGGCGAAGCGGAGGCTATCGTACTGGCCAGGGAGTTGGCGGCTCGACGGTTGCTGCTTGATGACCGGTTGGCCAGGAACCGGGCCAAAGCCCTCAACCTGCCCGTTACAGGTACTATCGGGTTGCTCTTGCTGGCCCGCCGGAGGCGAGAGCAGCTAGATATGCGCCATGACCTCGACACGCTCGTTCGACATGGGTTCCGCATCGCGCCAGATGTGTACGAAGCCGTTCTCCGAGATGTCGACCCACGGCCTCCACTGTGAGCGGCCCCAGCGGAGGTGGCAGGGGGCTGCTCCATCTCCAGGCACGCCTCCGCTGCCAGCCAGAACAGCCGCTCCCGCACGTCCGCGCGAGAGTTCCACTCCCGCGCATCCCACACGTCTCCGCTGACGTCGTCCCCGCCGTAGAGGATCTGACCAAAGGATACCCCACGGAAGCGGGCTACGGCGAAGAACGCGGCCGCCTCCATCTCCACCGTCAGGCACCCCTCCTCCCGCCGCAGATGCACCTTGCCCGGCGTCTCGCGGTAGAAGGCATCCGTGGTCCAGGTCTTGGCCCTGCGGTAAGGCAGCCCGCGCCGATCTAGCACTCGCTCGATGGCCGCCACCGCCTCGGGGCTGGCCTCTACCTCGCGGCTCGGCGGCAGGTAGTGGTACGAGGTGCCCTCGTCCCGCACGGCGCTCGTGGGCACGATCAGGTGACCGACGGCGATCTCCCGATCCAGCACCCCCGCCCCGCCCACAGCCACGAACCGGCGCGCCCCGGCCACGATGGCGTGCTCAAGCAGGGCGGCGGCCATGGGGGCGCCTACGCCCGGGTGGACCACCGCCAGCGGGCGGCCCTTCCACTCGATCTGGTATACTGGGTGCTCCCCCATCTCGCTGCGCTCGCAGGCCACCTGGCGGGCGCCCTGGCCAGAGCATACGCGGTCAAGCACCTCGCGGAAGAAGCACAGGACGCAGTGCTCCGGCAGGCGAGCGTCGCTGGGCGTCGGGCGCGGCTCGATGATGGCCCGCCTCTCGGGGTCATATTCCAGTATGGGATACTCGCGCCGCACCTACGACCTCCGAATGTCACGCAAACACCCAAAGGCGCCAAGAGGGGAAGAGCTTGGTGTGTTTGCGCCTTCGCGTGAGACTACCCACCTTCGTAGTCAGCTACCCCGTCGGCCAGGGCGAGCAGCGCTTCCACCCGCACGCCCGCGGGGATGTTCTCGGTGATGCCCAGGGCGAAGCGGCCCCCCGGCATGGCCTCCTCCAGCAACTGCCGGGTGAAGCGCCGGACCTCCTCGGGCGGCTCCAGGAACACCGAGCCGGGAAAGTTGATCCAGATCACTTTGCCCGGCCAGGCGGCCTTGGCCTGGGCCACGCCCAGGTTGCCCATAGGCGGCGGGGTGAAGGCCTCGATCACCGGCAGGCGGGTGCGGCCGATGGGTTCCACCAGGCTCGCCAGCCGGCCGTCGAAGTGCGACACCAGAAGCTTGTCCGCCTCGGCGGCGATGTCGGCCACCCGGCTGTAGTAGGGCACGTAGTAGGAGTCGAACACCGGCCCGCCCGCCACCAGGTCAGTAAGGTTGTCAGGACACCAGACGAGCGTCGCCGGCGACTGTACTACCAAACGATAGATGCGTTCGGCCAGCTCGTCGAGGGCCCGATGCAGGGACACGAACTCCGGCAGGCCGTCGGCCCCATCCAAGACCATCCGCTCCAGGTCCATCATCTCGATGTACATCTGCTGATAGGGCGAGCGGGTAGTCCAGGCCAGAGCAACGCCGTCGCCACCCAGATCAGCCTCAAGCTCGGCCACCACCTCGAAGTTGGGGTGCACAACGGTGTCCCGCACCATGAACTCGACCACGCGGTAGTCTTCGGGCCGGCGGATCATGTGCTCTACCACCCAGGAGCTGCCGTAGCCCGGTTCGGCCCGGCGCTTCTCGGTCACCTCGCCTACAGGAGTGCGGTAGGTGCGGTATGTGCAGAGCTGCTCGCCTTCCCAAACGTCTCGCGAGATCACCTCCACGTTGGGCATCTCTCGGGTGTAAGGCACGACCGACGAGACCAGGGCCAACCCTCTCTCGCGGAGGGCACGCTCCGCCTCGCCGCGCGGGAGCAGGGCGCTGTAGCAGCTCCAGGGCACAGCGTCCACCACCTCACCTCGCAGAGCCTTCAGCAGGCGCTCGCGCGGACTCATACCCCCTCCTGAAGCGGCGCCGGGTCGTCATCGTAGTAGCCATGCTCCAGGACGGTGTCCCACATGGCCAGGACGTTCTCGAGCTTGCAGGCCGGGTGAATCTCGGTGCTGGAGCCCAACCACAGCCGCCCGTCCGCGCCCGCCTCGGCAATGGTGCGCCGCGCCGTTGCCCGGACCTCGTCCTCGGTGCCGAAGGGAAGCAGCTGGCTGGCGTCCACCCCGCCCATGAGGATCCAGTCGGGGTAGCAGGCGCGGACGTCCCCGGCGTACATGCCCGAGAGCGGCTCCAGGGGGTTGATGCCGTCCACCCCGGCAGTCCGAAAGTCGTCCAGCACTTGCCACAGGTTGCCGTCGCTGTGGAAAATCACCTGGATGCCGTGCTGGTGCCAAGCCTCCACTAGCCGGGCGAGGCGAGGGAAGAACTCCTGGCGCAGGAAGGCGGGCGAGTAGAAGGTGGCGTTCTTGTCGGCAATGTCGGAGTAGACCAGGGCCACCGGCGACAGCTCCCGGTCCGCTGTTTCGTGCACCCGCTGGATCTCGGCCCAGTTGAGCGCCTCCAGCCAATCGGAGACCAGAGCCGGTGCCTCGTGGTAGCCGTAGATGAGCAGGTCCAGCCGGGCACGGATGTGGGCGGTATCCAGCCCGACTGGGCTCTCGAAGGGGAAGAGCACCGTATTCTCGCCCACCTTCTCCTGCAGCTCGAGGAACTGCTCCCGGGGTGACCGGGCTTCCACGCCCCAGACGTTCCCCTTGCCGGCGAAGGTCCACATGTCGCCGGGCTCCCGGTCGTAGATCTCGTCTATGTTGCGCCGGATGTACTCCAGGAGGCCCGAGACATCGCTGAATGGGCGTCCCACCAGCCAGGTCGTCCACCATTCCTGTTTGTAGGTGAAGCCGTCGGGGTTGGTGTAGGTGCGCTCCTCGGCCGGGGGCGAGATACCACGGGTGATGTCCAGGCATTGGCCGATGGTGCGGCAGAGGAGGTCGAGGCCGTTCTTGATGGTGACCTCCTCCCCGGTGACGTGCTCGATCAGGGGGATATGCTGGATGAGGTCGAAGATAGGCACGCGGTCGGGAAGATCACCGCGGAGGGTAGCTTCGATGCGTTGCCGGGCGGTCATGGTGTCACGAGGTAGTGGGCGCAATGGTCGTCTCCTCAGTCTGGCCTGCGATCACCGCGACGGAAGCTCTGGCGCTTTCTCCCACCGTTCGCTCAGCCATGAATAGCTGACGCATCGGTCAAGATGGTGCCCCGATTGGCATCCCACCTCGGTGCTGGGGCCGATCTGGCTCGCACGGTCCGCGGGGTACATTCCTCTCCGAGAGTCCAGAGCCATACTGCCATCAGCCTTCCTCCTGTCCTTCCGAGCGATCCCCTCGTCACCCGAGGAACAGCGTGTCACTGCGAGCGATCCCTCCTCACTCCCAGACGCTCCTGTCATTCGGTGCGACCCTTTCCCCCCGTTCCGAGCGTCCCCTATCGTCATCCCGAGCATCTCCGCATTGTCGTTCCTAAAACCCCTGTTGTCATTCCCAGAATCCCCTGCTGTCATTCCCAGAGCCGTCTGCTGTCATTCCCAGAACCGTCTGCTGTCATTCCGAGCGTAGCGAGGAATCCCCTGCTCCCGAACCTTGCAGATTCCTCGCTACGCTCGGAATGACAAGAGAGGCAGTGCGGAATGACAAGAGACGCAGTGCGGAACGACAAGAGAGGCAGTGCGGAATGACAGGAGAGGCAGTGCGGAATGACAAGAGAGGCAGTGCGGAATGACAAGAGAGGCAGTGCGCAACGACAAGAGAAGGGGCGCGGAACGGTAGGAGAGCGCATCCGGCGTTGCAGCAGAGCGAACTCGGGAGGGCAAGAGAAGGCACGACAGCGGCACCGGCGACCCAAACGTCACCAAGATCGCAGCAGAGCCGACTCCGGAGGGCAAGAGAAGGAGCTCTGAGTAGCGGAGCGAGATACAGAAGGGAGACCAGATGGCCCAACGATGAGAGCAGGCAAGAGGGCCCGAACGATGTCAAGACGCGGCAGCTACCATCAGCGGGACTCCCTGCCAGAGCTGTTCTGGGGACGGCACGCAGGGACGCACTTACGCCCGGGCTGCCTACTCCCCCTAGTGCCGCTGACACCACGTCAAGGTGCAGCTAAGTCCTCCCAATCGGGATTGGCTGACTCGATCAGCGCCAGCTTTTTGCTTCGCCTCCAACCCTTGATCCTCTTCTCGCAGGCTATGGCCTCGTGCACGTCCTGGAACTCCTGGTACCACACCAATCTGGTCGTATGGTACTTCGCGCTGAAGCCAGGCATCATTCTGGCCTTGTGCTCGGTGACCCGGCGCTGCAGATCGTTTGTCACGCCCACGTAGAGCGTACGCGACCAGCTCGCCATCAGGTAGACGTAGTAGGTGCGTGGGCCCATTCCGGTCTGCCCCTCCACTGATTCTGCCAACCCCCCGGGGCTGCCCCCTACCACGCTCGAGCTTCCCCCGTGGTCCTGAGTGCCCCCTCCTGCCCTCCCGAGGCCCCCACAGTGTCATTCCGAGTGCAACCGCACAGTGTTATTCCGAGCGTAGCCCCTCAGCGTCATTCCGAGCACAACCCCTCAGCGTCATTCCGAGCGTAGCCCCTCAGCGTCATTCCGAGCACAACCCCTCAGTGTCATTCCGAGTGTAGCCCCTCAGTGTCATTCCGAGTGTAGCCCCTCAGTGTCATTCCGAGCACAACCCCTCAGTGTCATTCCGAGCGTAGCGAGGAATCTCCCCCTCCCAAACGTAGGAGATTCCTCGCTACGCTCGGAATGACAACGACAGCAGGTCCGAGTGTCCGGCGGCATCCGGCCCCGGAATCGTGAAAGAGCGGTGACCAGGTTACCGTGCATGCCCGCCAACACGACCACGCTCAGCACAGCCACCACACTGCCCGCTCGGCGTCAGTCACTCAGCCGCCCCAGCGCCCGCAGCGCCGCCGCAATCATGTCCCCCTCGGTGCCCTCAGCGGCCTTGGCCGAACGGGCCAGGCGGGACTCGTAGCTGCCCTCCCGCAGGGCCTTGTCGGTGGGGCAGTAGCCGATGTAGTCGTTAGCCAGCTCCACCGTCATGGTCTTCGCGAAGGGCGACTGCTCCTTGATCTGGAGGCCGTACTCCACGAAGATCTCGCCCGGCAAGCCCACGATTCCCAGGTCGCCCACTCGCAGGGCCATGACAGGAGTGGGACGCTCGAGGGGCTCCTCGGCCACCAGGAGCGTCTCCCGGGCGTAGATCCAGTCGCCGAACTCCTTCGACTCGGCGTCCGGCATCTCCTTGGCGGCATCGGGGCTCTCCGCCTTGAGCAGGGCGCGGGCCGCGGCCAGCTCTGCCTCGCTGGGCTGGCGGCGTCGGAAGGTCATGCTCTCGGTGGCAGCGCCCAGAGGGACATCATCGCGGTAGTCGAAGTCACGCAGTCCCTGCCAGGCGCCGTAGGCGGCCGCGGCCACCACGTTTGCCACCCGGTCGATCTGGAAGTACGGGTGGGGCATGTCGGGCCGGGGCCGGGTGAAGTCGCAGTTGTTGATGTCGCCGCAGAATCCGTTGGCCATGATGCCCACCAGGTCGGCGCCGGCCATCCGCTGGAGAGCACGGTCAAAGTAGCCGAAGTAGTCGGCGGAGATGGCGGTGGGGTGGGCGCTGCCCACGTAGTGCAGGGAGTAGTTGGCCAGGATGGCGATGGGCCGGCGCTGCCGGTCGCGCAAGGCCAGGACCAGCACCTCGGGGTCGGTGGGGCCAGCGGGGCGGACCATGTCCGGGTTCTGGTAGCCCGGGTTCATACGCACAGTGCCGTCCTTCATGTGCCAGCGGCGGTTGAACGTCTCACCGGGGCAGGTGGCCGCTGCCACCCCAGCTTCGGCCTCGACCAAGCGCTCCTGGGCCATCTTCACCGAGTCGGCCGCCCGAACCATGGCCGTTTCCATGTAGGCCTCGTCCCGAGGCGTCCCCAGGGCGCCGACACTGGCGGGGCCGGTGTGGGTGTGGGTGCAGGAGACGAAGATGTGGTCCTCCGGAATGCCGGTGAGGGCCGAAGCCCGCTCCTTGAGGACCACAATGTCTTCCTTGAGGAGGGCGATCAGGTCGCACACGACCAGGGCGACGCTGGCCTCGCCGTTGTCCAGCACGATGGCCTTGGCGTAGAGGTCGTCGTGGATGTCGGTAGCGAGGCGGTCGGAGAAGTAGCCGCACATGTGGGTGCCCACGGTTGGGGTGATGCAGCTGCGGGCGGCGCCCGCCTTCAATTGTGGCATGGTGACCCCCCAGAACTCGGAACCCCTGGCGGGCCCGAGAGCATTCGTTACAGTGTGTGAAGAATAGGGTCGACTAGCGGCCTGTCAAGTGCGGCGCACAGCCACACTGCGCCCGCCACCGACGCGGCCGCAGCGGTGGCGGGTGTGAGCATCCGGCCTGCCTTGACCCTAGGAAGCTGGGAACTAGAATGCCGGTGCAGGCCCACCGGATCTGGTCGCGGGCGAGATGCGGCCCGAATCCAGATCTCGCCCTTCGTCGCTCCGTCAGCGGCCCGTCACGGACGAGCTCCTTCCAGGGCCCCGCACGGACCGGAAAGGATGAAGCCCGTGCTCAGGATCGCTGCCGCCGTGTTGCTAGGGCTGCATGGTCTGGTACACCTGCTGTACTTAGGGCAGAGCCAGAGGCTCTTCCAGTTGCAGCCCGGGATGGTCTGGCCCGACGGCTCCTGGGCGTTCTCGAGACTGGCCGGAGAGGACGGGACCAGGCTGCTTGCCAGCGTCTTCTGCGTCGCAGCCGCCATCGGCTTCGTGGCCAGCGGCACAGGGCTGCTCGCGAGGCAGTCCTGGTGGCGCCCTACGGTCGTGGGCTCGGCCGTGCTCTCGGCAGCGATGGTGCTGCTCTTCTGGAACGGTCGAATGGAGAGGCTGAGTGACCAGGGCGGGATCGCCCCGATTATCCATGTGGCGATCCTGATCGCGGTGCTCGTGCTGCAGTGGCCGGAGTCGGTGCTCTAGGCCGGGGCCGCTCCTCCACGCGAGGACTACCTGACCGCTCATCAGTCGAAGTCACTGCGGGCTCTGCTCCGGTCTACCCCACCCCGACCCACACCGGGCTGGACCAGGCCAGGTTCCCCTACGCCGCAGCGCTGTTGTGGGGCAGGACGGCCGTCTCGCCCTCGAGACGTGCGCGGAGGTGGTAGGAGTGCGTGCCCGCAGAGGCTTCTTGGTTGGCCCGTGCTTGGACGAGATGCCTACATACGGGTACAATGTAGGCACATGCGGCGCATGGAGGCCAGGTGGTAGAGGAGAGAGTAGGCGCTCGCGAGTTGAAGGCGCGGCTGGGGCGCTATCTGCGGATGGTCCGCGAGGGCAGCAGCATAGTCATCACCGACCGGGGCAAGCCCATCGGACGTATCGTGCCCTTCGCGGGAACGCGCGCTTCTCACCAGGAGTGGGCACGGGAGCTGGCCGACATGGGTCTAGTGGAATGGAGCGGTGAGGTACTGGAGCCCATGGAGCCCCCCGCCCGGCTCCGGGGCGACAAGACAGTAGCTGAGCTCCTGGTCGAGGATAGGGAGTGATCCGGTACTACGACGCCAGCGCTCTGGTGAAGCGCTATGTCCTGGAGCCGGGAGCAGCCGACGTGGGGGCGCTCATGGCCGCCGACGGCTCCCCGATCACCGGCGCCGCTAGCGGCGCCGAGGTGCCCGCCGCCCTCGCCAAGGCGACGCGCTTGGGCAGCGTGAGCCTGGAGGACGCCCGGGCCGCCCTCCAGGCCTTCCTGCACGAGTGGGAGCGCTACGAGCGCATCCCTCTGGACGGGCGCCTGGGAAGG
Source organism: Anaerolineae bacterium (assembly GCA_013178015.1). Classification (NCBI taxonomy): domain Bacteria; kingdom Bacillati; phylum Chloroflexota; class Anaerolineae; species Anaerolineae bacterium. Next base: position 18,060 of record JABLXR010000037.1, on the reverse strand, counting down.
GAGGCGGGGGAACTGGCCTGGCGGCACGGCCTCAGAGGCTTCGATGCCGTGCACCTAGCCGCCGCCATCCGGGCCGGACAGCTTCACGGCGAGAGCGTCACCCTGGTCACCTACGACCATCGGCTGGCAGAAGCGGCCAAAGCCGCCGGCCTGGAGGTGTATCCAGGTTCTCCATGGGCCGGACGGGGCGGTGAAGGCGCCCGCTGAGGGCCTTCGGCCTGCCATGACCCGGAGGCGAGACGCTAGAATGCACCTATGGCTGCGTTGAGAGGCAGACCGGGATCCCGCGATCCGAAGTCAAGTGGAGAGGAGCGGCGGCTACGCGAGATGGTGCGGCGCCTGGTTGAGGCGTACCGGCCGGACCGCGTGTATCTGTTCGGCTCCCGCGCGAGAGGCGACTCCGGTCCCGACAGTGACTACGACGTTCTAGTCGTGGTGCCGGATGACGCGCCGCCCGAGCGAGGGCGCAGTCGTCTGGCCTACCAGGTGCTGTGGGACGTAGGCGTCGCAGCGGACGTTCTAGTGTGGACTCGGTCCGCCCTCGAAAGCCGGCTGCACCTACGTGCCTCCCTCCCGGCGGCGGTGGCGAAGGAAGGCAGCGTGCTGTATTCGACTTACCCCACGCGCACCCACACCGGGCTGGACCAGGCCAGGTTCCCCTCCGCCGGAGCGCTGTTGTGCGGGAGCACGGGCGTTTCGCCCTCGAGACGTACGCGGAGGTGGTAGTAGTGCGTCCCGGGCGCAGCGTGCTCGTCCACCCAGTCCAGCGATAGCTGTCGCCGCTCATTCGCCGCCGCGGAGTGGATTGGCGCTCCGTCGCGGAAGATGTCGACCGCGACCAGGTCGCGCGGAGACTCCACCTCAACCACAACCCGTGGCCTCTGGGCGGACTGGGCCTCGTTACTCCAGCCTCCCCAGCCGTGGCTTATCGGCGCCGGCTCCACCAACGACCCCTCCTCGCCCATGAGGAACCCGGAGACACCGAACCGGATGGCCACGCGCGAGCCGGTGGTGGCGTAGTTGCGCCGGGCCCGGAGGGCCTCGAAGATGGCCGCAGGCGTGAGTTCCTCCGCCCATACCCCCACCAGCCCGCCCCCGTGACCGGGAACGTAGCGATGCCCGTCGCTGCTGCCGGCGAAGCCAATCCGGTGCCCTGCCGCCAGGTGTACCATCACCTCGCTCAGGTCGGGCGTGTGCACCTGCCAGCCGGAGCAGACCTCCACGTTGCGGTCGAACGCCTCGCAGATGACGCTCCAGGACTTGTGGTGGGCGTGAGCCAGGGCATCGGTGCCACAGAGCGAGCGCACGAAGGAGTCCACGTCCCGGCCGGAGGGCTCTACCCGGCGGAAGACCTGGCCGCCGGGCCCCTGGTAGAGGACGATACGGTGGTTCCAGCGGTCGGTGGGCGGCCCGTGGAAGGTCCACTCGAAGCCGGGAAAGGCCAGGAACCGGCCCGCCTGAGTGAAGCGGGCCGCGACGGACTGTATCTCCTGCCACATGCCGGCGGTGAGGATGTTGTTGGGGTACCAGTCGTTGTCGGCCAGGGCGCAGAAGTCTAGCCCGGCCACGTCGCGAGCATAGGTCAGGAGTTCGTCCAGTTCCCCCTCGGCGTCGGGAGACTGGAAGCTGTGGCAGTGCAAGTCACCCCAGAACAGCTGCAGTCGCCGGCCCTGGTGCTCGACAGTGGGGCGGGCCTCGGTGGCGACCGCCTCCCTCGGAGGCAACGGCCTCCACCGGTGCCAGGTCTCCAGGAGCCAGCTCTGGTGTACCTCGTCCTCCGCCAACCCCACCGGGCTCGCCAGGATGTCGCCGTGGGCCACCGGCGAGTGCTTCCTGGGATCACCCTTATAGGCGATCCAGATGTGGCCATCCTCGGCGGTAGCATCCGGGCTCACCTGGTAGCACACACCGCCCCGGTGAAGCTCGACTGCAGCGCCCCAGCCGCGGTCGGCGTAGCGCCGAGCACATAGGACACCCCAGTTGGCAGTGTCGAAGTCCTCGCGGAGCTTGCGCTCCCACAGGAGCCAGACCCCGCCCTGGTGGGCCACCAGCATGGGATGACGCCGCCGGCCGTAGTAGCCCATGTAGCTTCGGTCGGCCAGTAGACCTTGCGCCAGCGACTCGACTACCCCGGGCACCGGACCCATCACTCGGGGATCGCCCATCGGTTCCCAGACCCCGCTTTGATACGAGGCGAAGGCCAGCCAGGGCCAGTGATCCACGACGCCGTGCTCGTCCCTTACCCTCTGGGACACCAGCCAGGCCAGGTAGGGGCGCCCGGCCGCGTCACAGGCAAGCCAGGGCAGGAGCTGCCACTCCTCCCCTCGGCTGACCTGCTGGGGCCGCTCCCACGCACCATTGCGGCGGCGACAGGCGTACACCTGGTAGCCGTGCTCCTCGGTGTAGGCATCCCAGGCCAGCCAGGCGGTTCCATCCGGTGCTGCTGCCAAAGACGGACGATAGAGTGGATCGCCGCTTTCTACCACGGTCACAGGGGTCTCCCAGCCCCCTTCGCGCAGGCGGGCGCAGCGCAAGGCATAGGGGCGGACCTCGGGTTCGCCCGCAGTCACAGCGGCCACCAGGACGGAGCCCGTCGGCTCCACCGCGGCGGCGAAGCCGTGCACGTCGCCGGCGTCCGGGCAGAGGGTGATGTCCTCCTGCCAAAGGCCGTCCCTAAGCCGGCGGGTAAGGACGCACCAGCGCCCGCCAGCGAAAGACCGCCACAAGAACAGCGGCCCCTCGGGGGTGGCCACCGCCGCCGGGTTGATGTACTGGCCCGGCGCCAGGCTCACCGGATGCGTGCTCCCCGGCCCCGTCTGGTCCCAGGAGCGAGCTACGACGTTGTCGGCGCCCTCCAAGTGGGATATCCAGGCCACCCAGAAACGACCCTGAAGATCGCGGCAAGCTCCCAGTTCCCGCGAAGCACACTCGATCCCGATCTGCTCTTCCTGGGTCATGCGGTGCGGTTCGGCCAAGTTGCTGTGCTCCCTCATCTGGTGACTGCGCCCTCAGTAGGAATCAGCGGGCGCAGGCGAAAGGGGCGAACACAAGGCGGGCGAACACAAGGTTCGCCCCTACGTTCCTTGCCTCTTCTCTCCGCCTTCTCCGCCAACCGCGCGGTTGCGTGGCGTTCGCTTCATCCCTTGAGCCCAGAGAAGACGATACCCTGGATGAAATAGCGCTGGAAGAATAGGTACACCAGTAGGCAGGGGAGCATGATCATGGTGGAATAGGCCATGAGTTGTTCCCAGTTGGTGGTGTACTGCAGCCGGAACGCGATCACTCCCAGGGCCAGGGTCCACTTGTCGGTGCTGTTGAGGTAGATCAGCGGCCCCACGAAGTCATTCCAATGTCCCATGAAGGAGAAGATGCCCACCGCCCCCAGCGCCGGCTGCGCCAAGGGGAGCATGATCTTCCACCAGATGGTGAGGGGGTTGGCCCCGTCCATGATAGCTGCCTCGTCCAGCTCCACCGGAATGGTGAGAAAGAACTGGCGCAGGAGGAAAATGTAGAACGCAGCCCCGAAGAAGGCGGGAACGATCAGTGGCTTGAGCGTGTTTACCCAGCCGATCTTGTTGAACAGCAGAAACACAGGGATCATGGTGACCTGGTAAGGGAGCATCATGGTGGCGATGAGGACAGCGAATAATGGCTCTCGCAGGCGCCAGCGGAGGCGAGCAAAGGAGTAGGCTACCAGGGCCGAACTGAGCACGTGCCCCACCAGAGAGAAGCCAGTGATCACCAGGGTGTTCTTCAGGTACGTGGGAGTCGGCACCACCGTCCAGGCCTTGACGTAGTTCTGGAACTCTACTGGGTCAGGTATCCACACCGGGGGTTGCACCCAGACCTGCGGCGGTGTCTTGAGCGACGTGGACACCATCCAGGCAAACGGCAGCACGAATGTGATACTGCCCGCCACCAGAGCCACTAAGAGAAGCGTGCGCCATGCCACCCTGATGAGTACCGGGACCCGGAGCCGCCCCTCCCGCCAGATCCCCAGTCGCTGGCCGCTCCAGCTCAGCGATCTCTGCACGCGGCCACCTCCGATCTGTGCGCCTACGTCTCTCGATGCAGCAGTAGGCTGGCTCATACCGCCACCTGCCTGCCGGCCGCCGGACCGGCCTCGTAGTACACCCAGCGCCCGGCCATTCGGAACTGAATCACCGTCAGCACTGAGATGACGAAGAACAGCACCCAGGCGAGGGCGGAAGCGTAACCCATGCGGAAGTAGCTGAAGGCGTTCCAGAATAGATACAGAACGTAGAAGAGGGTGGAATTGGCCGGTCCCCCCGCCGTCATGACATAGGCGGCGGTGAAGACCTGGAACGATCCGATCACGCCCATGACGCTATTGAAAAAGATGCTGGGCGTGATGAGAGGAATAGTTATGTGTCGGATGCGTCTGAGCCACCCTGATCCGTCCACCTCAGCAGCTTCGTAGAGCTCCTGGGGAACGCCCTGCAGGCCAGCGAGGAAAATCACCATCTGCGGGCCGATCCCCCACATGCTCATGAGCACAAGCGCTGGCTTGGACCAGTGTGGGTCCATGAGCCAGGCTGGGCCATTGATGCCGAACCAAGATAGGAAAGTGTTGATGAGTCCGATGGTAGGGTCAAACAGCCAGAGCCAGAGCATGGAGGCCGCCACACCAGAGACGACAGAAGGCATGTAGTAGGCGGTACGCAACAGATTCTGGCCCGGAAGACCCTGGTTCAGGAGCACGGCGATGAACAGAGCCAGCACCAGGCGTAGGGGGACGCTCAGAACGGTGTAGTAGAGGGTGTTGTTGAAGGACAGCCAGAAGTGCTTGTCCTCGAAGAGCATGCGCCGGTAGTTCCCCAGGCCGATCCAGACAGGGGGGCGTATGGCGTCGTAGTTGGTAAAGCCGAAGTACAGCGAAGCTAAGAAAGGGCCCAGAGTGAATAGCAGGAACCCAACGATCCAGGGCGAAGCCAGGCCAAGCCCCCACGCCTCGCTCTTGATGGCCTTCCATCTGGTCGCCGGTAGTGTGCGGTGATCAGTGGCAGCCCGTGCCGGTGCCAACGCCATCCCGTTCCCTCCTTGCGCAATGCGCGGGAGCTGATGCCCGATCGGTAGCACGTGACGCGCGGCGTCTTGTCTGGCCGCGCGTCACGTGTTGCGCACCACGCGTCGCGTTGCCAATCCGCAGCTAGATTCCTACCAGGTGTGCGACCAGCCCATCGCTTCCAGCTCTTTGTCCCACTCAGCTGCCGCATCCGTCAGTGCCTGTTCCGCGGTCTTGACCCCCAGGCAGGCAGCTTCGCACTCCGACAGAAGGATCTTGCGCCGCAGGAGCGAGGCCTTGGGAACCGTCGGGTAGGTCAGGCCAAACTCGTCGAGGTTCTGGGTAACCTTCTTGACGTCCTCTCGCTTGCAGTACTCAGCGACCTCGAGCACGCCTCGACGAGTGGGTGGGAAGCCACCCCAGGCCTCCTGGGCTACCACCATAGCGTCCACCGACGCCTGCAGGGTCATGTAGCGCCAGGCCGCATCGGGGTGCTTGCAGGTCTTGCTGATGGCATCCCAATCGGTGCTCACCAGGGCGACCCGCTTCTGCTTTATCGGCGGCTTAGGCACGGCCACGAAGTCGATCTTGTCCGGAGCGTAGGTGATGACGTTCTTGCCGTGCAGGCCCGGGTGGCCGTAGGCAATCACTTCCAGCCCTATGGCGAAGTAGGGAATCTCCATAGACTCGAGGGGAGCCATTCCAGCGGGCGCTACCTTGGCCCGGCGCTCAGCCATCCACTCCAGAGCCCAGATCCCCTCTTCACTCACGAAGTTCGACCTGCCGTCCTTGAACAGGCTACCCCCGGCCGAATAGAGCAGTCCTGTCCACTCCATCTCATCGTGGCCGGTGGAGGAGCCCTTGCGGACGATCTTGTTCCCCTCAAACTTGGTCAGGGCGACGGCTGCCTGCATGTAGTCGTCCCAATCCCAGTCATCGGAGATCGAGACTCCCTCCTCATCGGTGATGTCGCTCCGGTAGCACCAGTGCCGGGGGCCACCCAGCATGGGGATGCCCCACTGCTTTCCCTCCCAGACGATACCCTGCCAGGAGGCCTCGTAGAAGTCCTCGTGCTCGGGCCACTGGGCTACGTAGTCGTCCACCGGGATGATGTAGTCCCCCTCGACATAGGACGCGGGGCCGCCCGAACCCCCTCGGACGATGTCGGGCATCGTTCCGGCAGCGCGGGAGGTCAGCAACTTCTCATTCAGAGTGCCCCAGTCGATCGGAATGTAGACTACCTCGGAGACAGGGAACTCCTCCTGGATCCGCGGCTCCAGGTTCTCCTTGGCCCAGTCGATGAATTCCTGAGGATAGTCCACCAGCAGCTCGATCTTGAACTGCTCTCCCTTTGGCCCTGCTGCGGTCTCCTCCACCGGCTCCGCCGTCGCACCGGGCTCCGGCTCCGTCGCCGGGGCCGGAGTACCACAAGAAGCGATCAGCGAAGCCCCCAGCGCACCGGTGAGCCCGGCAGCGAAGGCCTGTAGCACCGTACGTCTCGTGAGTCTGCGATTCTCCATGGCTTCCTCCTCAAGGACGGGATGGAGACAAGGCGAACCAGGAATGCCGTGGCGGTACTCCCATTGTAAGAGGGATTCTGTACGTAGTTTAATAAGGTATAGGGAGTTGGGTGTCAAGGGGCATATGACTTCGGCCCGGGCGTTGCAGGGCTGAGCCACAGCGCCTAAGTCACCACAGTCGCTTATTCGCCCCCTCACACACGTTCGGCCCTTCCTGCAAGATAGAGAGCGGCGCTTGCCTTTGCCACCAGCCGGAGTAGCATTCCAGACGAGATCGGGCCAACGTCACGCTGCCTCGCAACCCAGCCCCGGGAGGTCACTATGCCGCCGATCGCCGTGCGGCTGTTCGGCTACCCTACTATCGAGGCCGGTTCTGCTCCAGCGCCGGTGGCGAGGCAGCGCACCCTGGCGCTCCTGGCCTATCTGGCAGCGACCGCCACCGAAGTGGGACGAGACCGGCTGGCCGCCCTTCTCTGGCCCGACTACGACCGGGACCAGGCTCGGGCCTACCTGCGCCACTCGCTCTGGGAGCTGCGCCGTGCCCTGGGCGAGCCGCACCTCCACGTAGACCGACGGACCGTGAGGATGGACACTGCCCAGGTCTCGGTGGACGTCGTCGAGTTCCGCCGCCTGATCAGGCAGTGGCGGTCCGACGCCGGCAAGCCTGAGGAGACGCTGGGCCTGCTGGAGGAAGCAGCGAACCTCTACCGGGCCGACTTCCTCGCCGGCCTCAGCCTCGCCGGCAGCGAGGAGTTCGACGATTGGCAGTTGCTGGAAGCCGAAGCCCTGCGCCGGGAGCTCCTGCAGGCGCTGGAAGCCCTGGCCCGGGTCGCCTTGTCCCGAGGCGAGCATGGCCGTGCGCTGTCCGCTGCCCTCCGCTGGCTTCAGGTAGATCCCCTGGACGAGCGGGCGCACCGCTCCGCCATGGCCGCTTACCTCGCCTCCGGTCAGCGGTCTCTTGCTCTTCGCCAGTACCAGCTGTGCGCCCAGGTGCTGCAGCGAGAGCTGGATGCCGAACCCGAGCCGGCCACCCAAGCCCTCTACCAGCAGATCCTGTCTGCCACCGCCCCATCTGCACCGGTCGAGCCGGTCCCGGTGGCCGAACCGGCTCGGGCCAGGCCATTCTCCCCACCGCCGCCGCCGGTCACGCCTCTGGTGGGCCGGGAGAGGGAGATGGCCGAGATCGCCCGCCTGCTGGCCGATCCGGACTGTCACCTTCTCACCCTGCTGGGTCAGGGAGGAGTGGGCAAGACACGCCTTGCCCTCGAGGCCGCCCATGAGATGAGCGAGCGTTTCCGAGACGGAGCGGTGGTGGTGCCATTGGAGAGCCTTCCCGGCGCCGACCACGTCGCCGGTGCCATCGCCAGCGCCACCCGAGTCCCGGGAGCTGCCGCGGTCGGCCCGACCGCCGAGGCCGATGAGGTCACCCGTCTCCTGGAGCACCTGCGGACGCGGGAGGCGCTGGTGGTTCTGGACGGCATGGAACACCTTCTGGACAGCGCCCCCCTGCTGGAGCGGCTGACCGCCTCGGCGCCCCAGGTGAAGGTGCTTGTTACTTCGCGCGAGCGCCTGAACCTGATGTCTGAGTGGGTGCTGGAGGTCCGCGGGCTGGCCTGTCCACCCAGCCCGGAAGCACCGGAGCACTACGCCGCTTGCCGCCTCTTCCTCGGCGCCGCCAGGAGGAACGTGGCCGGCTATCTGCCCACGCCAGATCAGTGGCCGGCCATTGTGCGGGTCTGTCGCCTGGTTGAGGGGCTGCCCCTGGGCCTGGAGATGGCGGCAGCCTGGGTGCGCGCCCTGCCGGTGGAGGACATAGCCGCCGAGCTGGAGCGCAATCTGGATTTTCCCTCTAGGGTCTGGCGGGGCGCGCCCGAACGCCATCGTAGCCTGCGGGCGGTGTTCGAGCAGTCCTGGAGCCTCCTGCTGCCGAAGGAACAGCAGGCGCTGGCGCGGCTATCGGTGTTCCGAGCAGGCTTCACCCGCGAGGCAGCGGATGCCATCGCCGCGGCGGGCCCCGCCATGCTGATGATGCTGGTGGACAAGTCGCTCCTGAGCTACGCCGACGGCGGCCGCTACCATCTGCATGCCGTCGTCAAGCAGTATGCCGCCGAGAAGCTGGCCCTGAGCCCGGACGATGAGAGGCAAGCACGAGGGCAGCACTGCCGCTACTGCCTGGAGATGCTGCGCCAGGTCGGCGCGGGGCTAATGGCCGGCGGCGAGGATACCCCCCTAGCCTTGCTGCAAGCTGAGGTGCCCGACCTCGAGGCGGCCTGGGACCACGCCGTGGCGAACCGAGGCTGGGAGCTGGTGCGCGGCGCCGCTGCGGCCTGGGCCCTGTTCCACGAGATGCTGGGGCGGCCGGAGGAGGGCCTTAGGAGTTTCAGCGCCGCCATGGAGCCGGCCAGGAAGGAGCTGAGTGAGCGCCCCGGCGAGGAGCCGGCGGCACTCCTGGCCCTCCTGCTCGCAGTGACCGGGAGGTTTCGGGCCGTCCTGTCATACCCTAGGGAGCAGGTGTCAGAGGTGAGGGCGCAGAGTCTGTCGCTGGCCCAAGAGCTTCCGGATGGCAGAGAGGTGGCCTTCGCCCTCCTGGTGAATAGCGTGGGCGCCGAACCGTCGCCCGCGGCTGCCCTGGAATCGTGCCGCCGCAGCCAGGGCATCTTCCGGGCCTCCGGCGATCGCTGGGCCGAGGCTCTGGCGAGGTTGGTGTGGGCCGACGCAGCTAACCTCGGCCTGCACGACTACGAAGCCGCCTGGGTGGGGTACGAGACGGCCCTGGCGATCTTCTCCGACCTAGGCCACCACTGGGGCCAAGCCCTCTGCCACAACGGGATGGCCATCGTCGCCACTGCCCGCGGGCTCCACCACGAGGCCGCGCACCTGGGGCGCGAGGCGCTGGCCATCTTCGAGCAACGGGGCGATCTCAGGCGGATGGTGGAGACGCGTCTTCTGCTGGCCCAGGCCGGCTGGGCCAGCGGCAGGCCACTCGCCGCCAGGCAGGACGTGGAGGCCGCTCTCACCGCCGCCGAGCGCTCCGGGTATGCCCCCGCGGTCACGTGGCTGCTATCCCATGCTGCGTCGCTGGCGGCCTCCCACGGGCAGCATGGTCAGGCGCGAGAGTGGCTGGAGCGCAGTGTGACGCGGGCACGGGCCTCCGGCGACGGGCACGCCGAGGCAGTGGCGAAGCAGGCACTGGCGCGACTGTAGCTGCCCTCTAGCGATTCCGCCATGCCAGCGAAGTGATGGGGGCCCACCACCGTCATGACAACGCGGGGGCCGTGTGCCGGCCCCCGCGGGCTTTGAGGAGGAACGAGGGGGAAGGCCGGCACCCGACCGGACGGCCCCCAGTGACGGGTCCACCGCAGCCGTCCCGGACGTTGCCGGCCCAGGGGTCATAGTGCTCTGACGTGGAGGATCCAGCCCACGGCCAGGCCCACCAGCCCTGTCAGGCCACCCAGCGCACCGGGATGTTGTCGGTCCGGCGTGTCTTGTCGCCCGCTGCCCGCCAGCTGCGCCAGCCGTTCCATCGTTCTGCCCTCAGTCCCGCGTCCTCTTGCTCCCTCACGGTACCAATGCTCGATCCCGAATGCCCACATGGAGACTCCCTCCTTCGCCACTACTACGCTTACGGGAGCCATAGTACTGACCTCTCGTCTCCAGACCGTCTCGCGAGCGTGGGCAGAGCCGTTCCTCCTGAGCTCGCAGCCGGCCGGGCCCATGGGATCAGATCGGCCTGGGGCGTGCTCTCCCGGCTCAGCCTTCCAACGGGTAGTACAGATCGAGGAGGAGCTCCTGACTGCCGTCGGCGGCGGTCACGGTCAGCTGCTCCTCCAGCCACTGATGGGAGCCGCGCCGGAAGGCCGACGCCTCCACCCACTGGTGCAGCTCCATCCAGGCATCCGAGATGTGGCTGCCGTCACCGGTGCCTAGGGGGATGAGCGTGGCCGCGTACAGGCCCCCGGCAAGGCGCTTCACCCCGATTTCGCCCTCGGGCTCCACCTCCTCATCCACGGTGAGGAGAAAGTCGTACCCGTAGATGGGGTCCCCGCCGGACGGGTTGGGGTTGTTGTGGCCGAAGATGCGGTAGGGCCTGGTGCCGTCCAGGAGGCCCTTGGCCTTGGCCCACTTCTCCATGATCTCCCAGGAAGCCTTCTCTGGCTCGGCCCCCACGGCGTGGGAATAGGCCACTCGCATGGGCTCCAGCCTCAGTATCCTAACCTGCATGGCGTCACCTCCGCGCTGAATGCTGCAGGAGACATTATGTGATCCCACCGTCTCCCCATCGTCTCAGAAAGGAGGCCCTAACAGGCCAGTCTCCGCCGGTCGTCAGCGGGTGCACGGTGACACGCCCCGCCCCGATCCCGTCGAATCCCCCCGCGGCCGAAGGGGCCCGGCCTCACCCTCGCTCGCCGCCGGTTGTCCTCTTGATTTCCCTGGGGCACAATCGGCCCACGCGGCTCGAGGTTCTGGCCGCGCGCAAGGGAGGAGAAGGCACCCATGGACAGGATTCGCCTGGGGCTCATCGGTTGCGGGGGCATGGCAAAGGCCCACGTGCAGCGGTTCGACCGGGTTCGCGATCGGATGGACCTGGTGGCGGCGGTGGATATTGACGAGGGCAAGGCCAGGGCCGTGGCCGAGCACTTCGAAGGAGCCGTCGCCGTCACCGATTACCGTAAGATTCTGGATGAGGTGGACGCGGTGCTGATCGTCCTGCCTCACCACCTGCACTACCCGGTGGGCATGGAGTGCCTGGAGGCGGGCAAGCACGTCCTCCTGGAGAAGCCCATGGCCAACAGCGAGCGAGAGTGCCTGGACCTGATCGAGGCGTCGGAGCGCAACCAGCGCACCCTCATGATCGCCTACTGCATGCGCTATCACCCCCTGGTGGTCCGCATGAAGCAACTGCTGGATGGCCGCGTATTTGGGGATGTATTCCAGGTGTCCATCTGGACGGAGCAACTGACCCAGTACTGGCCCGGCCATTGGGCCCTAAGCGCCAAGACCCTGGGCGGGGGACAGCTCTTCAGCCACGGCTGCCACTACATAGACATCCTCCTCTGGTACCTGGGCCGCCCCATTCAGGGCACCCACCTGGGAACCAACTTCGGCACCCCATGGATGGAGAAGGAGGGCACCAGCAACGTCTGCATCGAGTTCGAGGGCGGACGCCTGGGCTACCACTTTGGCACCTGGGGCGCGCGGGGTACCCGCCTGGGCTACTCTTTCCACGCCCACTGCACCGATGGCCTGCTGGAGGCCGACATCACTCACGGCAAGCTCACCTTCATCCACAAGGGCGAGGAAGAGCTCATCATGGAGGCGGAGCCCAACAAACACACCGAGAACGAGATGAAGCACTTCCTCGACTGCGTGGAGACCGGTCAGCGCCCCCTCACCGACGGCCCCGGCAGCCTCCAGGGCCTGCGCGTCATCTGGCGGCTGTACCGGGCCGAGGAGGAGGGAGTGGTGGCCAATCTGCGCGGCCTGGGGCTGGAGTAGGTTACAGGGAACAGGGAACAGGGTATAGGGTACAGGGAACAGGGTGCAGGTTGGAGGGATCAGATTCCAGGCCATGAGGTGAGTGCATGACGGCCGCTGAGACGCGGCGGATGCCGACCCTCCTACCCTGTAACCTGTAACCTATAACCTATCCTGAGGAGAGTGGAATGAACCATCGGCGCCCGGATCGGCCCAACGTCGTCTTCTTCTTCACCGACCAGCAGCGATGGGATACCACCGGGGTCCACGGCAACCCGCTGGGCCTGACCCCCAACTTCGACCGGATAGCTCGAGAGGGCACGCACCTGTACCACGCCTTCACCTGCCAACCAGTGTGCGCCCCGGCCCGGTCTTCTCTACAGACTGGCCTCTACGCCACCAACACCGGCGTCTTCCGCAACGGCATCGGCATGCGGGTGGGAGAGGACACCGTGGCCCGTCGCTTCAACGACGCCGGCTACCACACCGGCTACATCGGCAAGTGGCACCTGGCGGGCCGGGAGCACCCGGAGGCGGTGCCGGAGGAGCGGCGGGGCGGATTCCAGTACTGGCTGGGCTCGGAGCTGCTGGAGTTCACCTCTGAGCCCTACCGCACCGTCATGTATGACAACGACAATCGGCCGGTGCGGCTGCCCGGCTATCGAGTGGACGCCCTCACCGATGCCGCCATCCGCTACCTGGACGAGCACCAGCACGAGCCCTTCTTCCTCACCATCTCCTACCTGGAGCCCCATCACCAGAACCACGTGGACGACTACCCGCCTCCGGATGGCTACCGGGAGCGCTACACCGGCCGCTGGATCCCGCCCGACCTTCAGGCCCTGGGTGGCTCGGCGGCCCAGCACCTGGGCGGCTACTTCGGCATGGTCAAGCGGCTGGACGAGGCCTTCGGCCGACTGCTTGATGCCCTGAAGAGCCTGGACCTCAGCGACAATACCATTGTCCTCTTCACCTCGGACCACGGCAGCCACTTCAAGACCCGCAACGCCGAGTACAAACGCTCCTGCCACGACAGCGCCGTCCGCGTACCCACTTTGCTGACGGGGCCGGGCTTCCGGGGCGGCGGTCAGGTGCGGGAGATGGTCAGCCTGGTGGACCTGCCCCCCACCCTGCTGGACGCCGCCGGGCTGGAGGTGCCCGAGCGGATGCAGGGCCGCTCCATCATGCCCCTGCTGCGACGGGAAGCGGTGGACTGGCCGGAGGAGGTGTTCATCCAGATCAGCGAGGCTCAGGTGGGCCGGGCCGTCCGCACCAGGCGCTGGAAGTACTCCGTGGTAGCCCCCGACAAGGACCCCGGCCGCGATCCGGGCTCGGACCGTTACGTGGAGGACTGCCTGTACGACCTGGAGGCCGACCCCTACGAGCTCACCAACCTGATCCACATGGAGTCGCACCGGAAGGTGGCGGCGGTGATGCGGGAGCGCCTGCTGCGGCGGATGGTGGAAGCGGGGGAGGAGTGGCCGGAGATAGTGGAGGCGGAGGCGCGGCCAAGCGGCCAGCGACGGGTGAGCGAGGAAGAGGCGCTGCAGTAGGGGTGGGATTCACCGCAGACCTTCGTGTCTCTCTAGGGCACACCTGATACCATGAAAGGAGCGATTGCGCGGACCATACTGAGAGGTGGAGGTTCAGGGGTAGGGCGAGGCCGAGTGTCTGTGATGCTTTGAGCTCGTACCGGAGGCAGGTCACGTTGGCCCCTGATCAACAGGCGGCTTAGCGGGACTTCTCAGAGCAGAGACCGCCTGATCCACGGGCATCAGGCTCGACACCCGGGCGCAACACACCTTCGCGGGCTCCAGTCGCCAGCCGGCGCAGGCCGGCCTCGCATCTCTAGCACGCGGCTTCAGCCCGTGCCTCTGCCGGAGCCGACTGCGCGCCGCGCCGCGTCCGCCCCCCAGAGACTCACGCCCCCTCCCTCGTTCCGGCCTGTAGCAGCTCCGCCACCTGGGCCGGATGCTCCGCCACCTGCACCCCCGCCGCCCGCAGCGCTTCGATCTTCTCCTGCGCGCTGCTATCGGAGCGGTCCACTATCGCCCCGGGATGGCCGATGCGCTTGCGCGGAGGCGCCGTCAGGCCGGCGATGTAGGCCACCACCGGCTTGCTCATGTGGCTGCCGATGTACTCTGCCGCCAGCTGCTCCTCCATCCCCCCGATCTCCCCGATCAGCACCACCTCCTCGGTGTCGGGGTCATCGTTGAGCAGCTCTAGCAGCTCCACAAAGCCTGTGCCCACCACGTAGTCCCCGCCTATCCCCACTACGGTAGACTGCCCGAGGCGGAACCGGCTCAGCGCCGCCACGATCTCGTACGTCAGAGTGCTGCTGCGAGACAGCACCCCCACCGGGCCCGGAGTGTGAATGCTACCCGGCATGATGCCCAGCTTGGCCGCTCCGGGCACCACGATGCCAGGAGAGTTCGGCCCTATCAGGCGGGCGTTCCGCTCGGCCAGGAAGCGCCGCAACCGCACCACGTCATGCACCGGGATGCCCTCGGTCACGCTCACGATCAGCTTGATGCCGGAGAAGGCGGCCTCGTAAATGGCATCGGTCGCGAAGCGCGCCGGCACGAACGTCACCGATGCCTCCGCCTCCGTGGCCACCATGGCCTCCCGCACGCTATCGAACACCGGCACCCCGTGTACCCACTCCCCTCCACGGCCCGGCACCACCCCGGCAACCACCTTGGTGCCATAGTCGAGCATGCGCTGAGTGTGGAAACGCCCCTCGCGCCCGGTGATCCCCTGCACCAGTACCCTGGTCTCCGCGTCCAGAAGGATGCTCATGCCGCCTCCGCAGTAGCCACCGCCAGGCGCGCCCCCTCGTAGAGGTCCGAGACCAGTGTCACCGGAGCTCCGGCCAGCATCTGCCTCCCCTCGTGCTCGTTAGTGCCCGTGAGGCGCACGTAGATGGGCACCGGCGCCCCCGAGCACTGGATGGCGGCCAGGATGCCCGCCGCCACCTCGTCACACCGGGTGATCCCGCCGAAGATCGCCACCAGGATGGAGCGCAGCCGAGCATCGCGCAGCAGAATGTTCATGCCCGCAGCTACCCTCTGGGCCCGGGCCCCCCCGCCCACATCCAGAATGTTGGCCGATCGTCCTCCCAAGGCCTCGATGGCGTCGCTGGTGGCCATGGCCAGCCCGGCCCCGTTCACCAGCGAGCCCACGTTGCCGTCCAGCCCCACGTAGTAGAGGCCGTAGCGCCGGGCCTCGCTCTCCGCCGGGGTGAGCTCCTCCGCCTCCCGCAACTCCGCCAGCTCGGGGTGCCGGTAGAGGGCATTGTCGTCCAGGGTGATCTTGGAGTCCACCACTACCAGGTCCTCCACTGGGGTCAACGCCAGGGGGTTGAGCTCCACCCACAGAGCGTCGGTGGCAATTAGCGTATCCCACAAGGCCAGCCCCATCTGCACCATCCCCTCCGTAGCCCGCTGGGGAAGCCCCAAGGCAAAGGCCAACTCTCGCACCTGGAAGGGAAGCAGCCCAATGCCGTAGTCCAGGGCAATGGTGCGCGGGGGCTCGGTGAAGGGAGCTGCCTCGCTGGCGACGGTGAACTGGACCTCGCCGGTGGGCTGCAGCGCCAGGCCCATGTACATCTGCCGGCGGATGTCAATGGCGCGCTCTACCAACACCCGCCGGACGGGCAAGCCCCCAATGGCCAGGCTCATGATCTCCTGAGCCGCCAGTTCGGCTGCCTCGGGGCCCTCCGCTACCCTGATACCCCCCGCCCTCCCCCGACCAGGCGCCAGCACCTGAGCCTTCACCACCACCCGCCCCCGGAGTTGGGCCGCCACCTCGTGCGCCTCACCGGGGGTGTAGGCTACCCCACCCTCAGGCGTGGAGATGCCACGCTGAGACAGTATCCGCTTCGCCTGGTATTCGTGCAGTCTCATCGGTTCTCCCGCCCCGATTCTAACACTGCCCTACCGAAGTAGGTACAGCGCACATGACGCTGACAGGACGCTGGTCTACGCTGATCGAAAAGCATGGTTGCGAACAGATCAGCGAGAGTCAGTGTAGCATCAGCGTAATCAGCGTTCCATTCCTTGCGCTTGACACAGAGGCGATCTCGTTCTAGAACCCCGGCATGGCCGGCACGCTTCTCCCTGCCCCCTCGCTCGATGCTGCCCTGCACCACGCCATCTCCCGCGTGCGCACCGCCCGCAGAGACCGGCCCCTGTGGCCGGTACACGCCCTCCTCCCCGGCGATGACTCCGTCCTCCAGTGGCAGCGGCGCCTGGGTGACCACGCCGGGGTGCGCGCCTGGCAGTTCTATCGCTTGGCCGAGTGGATCGTAGACCGGGCGGCTGTCCCAGTAACCGAGATCAGCGGCCAGGCAGCCCTGGCCCTGGTCCGCCAGTTGCTGGCCCAGATGAAAGCCGGCGGCGAACTAACCACCTTTGCCGCCGTCGCCGGTTACCCAGGGTTTGCCCGCGTCGCCCTGGAGTGGCTGCGGGAGATGCGCACCCAGGAGATCTCCCCCGAACAGATGGAGGACCAGGCCCGCCGGAGCGGCTCCCACCGAGACGCGCAACTGGCGCTGCTCTACCGCCGCTACGACGACTTCCTCCAACAGCGACACTGCACCGACGCTGACGGGCTGCTGGCCACCGCCGCCGGGCTGGTCGAGCAGCAGCCTGGCCTGGCGGGGGACATCGGCCTTCTTCTGGTCCTCGGGTTCGACCAGTTCAGCCCGGTCCAGTTGCGGCTGCTGAGGAACCTGGCGTCGGCCATAGGCGACGTGTCCGTCTACCTCACCTGGGACGAGGACCGCCCCTCGGATAGCCGCGCCCTGTCCCGCCTGGCCCGCACCCGCCAGGCCCTGCTGGAGTTCGCTACCCTCAGCTCCGAGCCAGTCCTGGAGCCCCCCGGGGTAGTGCAGTCCCTGCGCCATGTCCGGCGGTTCCTCTTGGAACCAGACGCCCATCCCGGGGCCGTGAACCTCGAGGCCGGTCCACCCGTGTGGCGAGCGATCGCCGCCCCCTCCCGCGAGGCGGAGGTGCGCCTGGCCCTGCGCGCCATCAAACGGTTGCTCCTGGACGGGGCCGATCCTGGGGCGGTGGCCCTGCTGGCCCCTTCCCCCGACCGCTACGCCAACTGCGTGGCCGCGGTGGCGCGGGAGTACGGGGTGCTGGTGCCGGTGGCGCGCGCCCTGGCCGAGTGCCCCCCTATCCGCGCCCTGCTGAACCTCCTCCTGCTCCCGTTCGACTTCCCCCGGCGGGAGACCTTCGACGCCTTGCGCTCGCCCTACGTCTGCCAGTCCTCGCTGTCCTCAGAGCAGATCGCCCTGCTCGACCGGCTCACCCGGGAACGCCCGGTGGTGGCCGGGCGGAACCAGTGGCTGCGGGCCCTGGATCCACCCCTCTCCCGCCCGGAAGACCCTGAGGACGAGGACAGGCTGTACCTGCCCCTCTACGCCACGCTCCCGCCGGAGCAACTTCAGGCCATCCGCGAGGGTCTGATCGCCTTCTTCGATACCACTTGTCCGCCGCGCACAGCCACTGCGGAGGGTTACGTCATCTGGCTCCAGGAAAGAGTCCTGGGCCTGAGGCCCGATGGGGAGAGCGAGGAGCCGGAGCCGGCAGGAGGACCGGGTGTGGTCCCGCTCATCGCTTGCCCACCCGATGGCCGAGACTGCGAGCAGGAGGCATTGGGGCAGCTGCTGCGGGCTCTCCGCGACTTACTCGACGAGGCCACCCTCCTGGGCACGCACGAGGACGAGGTGGAGTGGTCTGAGTTCCGCCGTGCCCTGGTCGAGCGCCTCCGAGCCACGGCTTGGCAGACGGGAGGCACGGACGGGGTGCGCTTCGGGCCTCTGGAGGCCGGCAGGGCGGTGGTCGTGGACCACCTCTTCGTCCTGGGCCTGAGCGAGGGCGAGTTCCCGGCGCCTCCGCCGCCCGATCCCCTCTATCACTCCGAGGAGCTCCAGGCCCACCCTCTACCCCTGCGCCGTCCCTACCCTGAAGACGATGCCTGCCTGTGGTGGCAGGTCCTGGGAGCGGTGCGCTGCTCCGTCACCCTGCTCCG
>JABLXR010000036.1 GCA_013178015.1 Anaerolineae bacterium | reverse complement strand
TTCCACCGTCGGAGTCTCGCCGACCTCGGGCGTCTCCGTCTCCTCGGGGGCAGCGGTCTCGGTCGCGCTAGGGGTCTCGGTGACCGCGATCCCGGGCGTGGCGGTAATGGTGGCCTCTGGGGTAACCTCCACCGGCGCAGTAGCTGTGGGCTCCGGCGTGGGTGTGGCCACCTCAACCGGAGTCTCGACCGGCGTCGGCTCAGGTGTGACCTCCTCCTTGGCCTCGGCCACGGGATGACAGGCTACACAAAGGTCCCGAGTGTAGGAAGCGTGATCCTCCGGATACGCCAGGACCTGCCCTAGCCCGTGACAGAGCTCACAGACCATGTCCTCGGCGACCAGGTGCGGAACCGGGCGAGCCACTTCAGCTGGCTCTCTCTCGGGTACCGACAGCGCCAGCACTCGCTCAGTGTTCAAGGCCAGGTACTTCCACTCGCGCCCGTGACAGGCGCTGTTGCTGCAGAAGCTGCTGTCGTCGGCCCCGCCTGCGTTCCCGACCGAATGGCACTCGGCACAGCTAGTGTCAAAGCGATAGCGATGCTCGGCAATCCAGAGGGTGCTCAGGTGAGACTCTGGCCTATCACCGAACGCCAGGCTGACGGCAGGAAGCAGAGCGCCCCCTGACGCCACCTGGGGGATGCTGTGGCACAGATTGCATTCGGCTCGGATCGCCTGGCCGTCCTCACCGATATGATCGCCGTCGTGGCAGCGGAAGCAGCCAGGGAAGTACGTGTGCCCCACGTTGTCGGGATAGGTATCCCAGTACTGATTCATGTAGGGGAAATGAGTGCGGCTGAAGAGCAACCGCAGACCCTCGACTGCGCGCTCGACGTCCTCTTGCCGGCTGCTGAACACGTCTGGGTACTGGCTCTGATACCGATCGGAGACCGCGTCCATGGCAGCGTACCCGGCTTCACGGGTCTCGTAGCGCTGTTCCAGCACGTCCACGGCCACGCTCTTGATGTAGGGCAAGTCGGTCGGTAGCAGGCCCTCCGCCATGGCCCGGTCAACCGCCTCCTCGGTGGGAGGGATCCTGTGCTGAGCCCGGCTGTGGCAGTCCATGCAGTCCAGTTCATCTATGTCGCTGGCCGCAACGGCCTCGGGCGTAGGGCCGGCACCACTGGCCCAGTACTCCCTGACCTCCCCATCTACGACGGCCCGCACCCAAGGTATCTCCTGCGCCTCCTCATCGGCGGCCACGTAGGACACCGGGTTGGCAACGTGCCAGTGAGCTCCCGCGCCGACGCCAGGCATGTCGGCCTGACCGCTGCCCGTCTTGACCAGCAACTGGACCTGAGCCAGAGTGTTGGCTTCGTCGGCAGAGTACTTATTCAGCGTAACCAGCCTGGGTCCGTAGTTCGCCTCCTCCCAGTGGCACTGGCCGCACACGGCCTCCGCCGGCCGCAGGGTGCTGCGAGGTGTCTCTAGAGGCCGCTCGTAGAGCCCAAAGGGATACGTCACCGCATATCGGGCGTTAGCCACATGATAGTAAATGCTCCACAGAACCCCTTCCCCGATATGACAGGTGCCGCAGTCGACCTCGGCGTGAGCCGTAACCTGATGGGTTACGGCCTCGGGTTCCATCGTCCTGTGGCAGAGAGTGCAGAACTCAGTGGACTCGGTGTAGTCCAGAAGGGCCACACCACCGACGAAGAGGGCGAACAGGACCACCAGGGCCACCAGGCCAACGAATACGCGTCTCACAGGCAACCGCCTCCGCAGTCCGGTCCGCGACGACGACGCCTGGCGTCGCCGCCACGACTCGGCGATACTAAGACCATTGATGCGCGGTGTCAACTGCCGCAGCCAGTGGTGTGACGGGGGTCTGGAAGCGAGCAGGGCGAGGTGCACTGTCCCTGGCACTCCGGCTCAGCGGCGGGCTCGATCGGTTGGTAGTGAGCCGCTATAATGCCTCCGGACAACTCCCACACCCGTCTCATTGCTGGAGGATGCCATGCAGAAGAAAACCCTGCGCGACATAGATGTATCGGGAAAGAAGGTGCTCGTCCGGGTGGACTTCAACGTGCCCCTGGACGATGGAGCAGTAGCGGATGACACTCGCATCCGCGCCGCCCTCCCCACCATTGCCTACCTGCGCGACCGCGGTGCGCGCGTGATCCTCGCTTCTCATCTGGGCCGTCCCAAGGGCAAGGCAGACCCGCGGTACTCGCTCGCACCCATCGCTCGCTATATGTCGGACCGAATGGGGATGCCGGTCCGCATGGCCCCCGACTCGGTGGGCCCCGAGGTCGAGGAACTGGTGGCCTCTCTCCAGCCGGGGGAGCTGCTACTACTGGAAAACACGCGGTTTCACCCGGGCGAGGAGAAGAACGACCCCCAGTACGCTGCCTCACTGGCTCGCTTGGCCGACGCGTACGTCAACGACGCTTTCGGCGCCGCGCACCGCGCTCACGCCAGCACCGAGGGCGTCGCTCACCACCTGCCGGCCGTGGCTGGCTTCCTGATGGAGAAGGAGCTCGAATTCCTCGGTCGCGCCCTGGCAGACCCGGAGCGACCGTTCGTCGCGATCCTCGGTGGCGCCAAGATCTCAGACAAGATCGGGGTCATCAACAGCCTCCTCCACCGGGTGGACAGGCTCCTGATCGGTGGGGGAATGGCCAACACTTTCCTCAAAGCCCGCGGCTTCTTCGTGGCCGACTCCCTGGTAGAAGACGAGGTGCTGGACACAGCGCGCTCCTTGATGGAGCGAGCGGGCGACACACTGGTACTCCCCACCGATGTGGTGGTGGCCTCCGCCTTCGACGCGAAGGCCGATTCCCAGGTTGTCCTCCCGAACGCGGTGCCGGAGGGATGGCGCATCCTGGACATCGGCCCACGCACCGTCGAGCGCTTCACGGCCGAGCTTCGTCCTGCCCGGACAGTCTTCTGGAATGGCCCCATGGGCGTATTCGAGTTCCCCCGCTTCGCCGAGGGAACCATCGCCATCGCCCGAGTCGTGGCCGACCTGGATGCCACCACCATCATCGGCGGAGGCGACTCCGTCTCCGCTGTGGAGCAGGCTGGCGTGGCCGACCGCATCACCCACATCTCGACCGGAGGCGGCGCCTCCCTTGAGTTCTTGGAGGGGAAAGAACTCCCCGGGGTAGCCGCCCTGGAAGACAAGTGAGGCGGTTCCGCGCGCAGCCGCTGGCGAGGTCGGCCACCGCAGCTATGCCTCATTTCACCTAATCTTTCGGAGGGGGAAAGCAGCATGCAGGAGCCACTCTATCGTAGCCGGGCGCCCATCCGCGTAGATCTGGCGGGCGGGTGGACCGACGTGCCCTTCTTCGCCGCCGAGCGCGGGGGAGCGGTGGTGAACGCTACTATCAATCGGTACACCTACGCCACCCTCACGCCTCGCCCCGACGAGAAGATCGAGATTACCTCGGCCGATTTCCACCAGTTCCTGAGCGTCCGCAACTTCCGGGAGCTGGAATACGACGGCAACCTTGACCTGATCAAGGCAGCCATCTCCCGCCTCGGCATCCAGCGGGGCATGAACCTGTTCGTGCGCTGCGACGCACCGCCCGGCTCGGGGACCGGCTCCTCGGCCTCTATCGGCGTCGCCCTCATAGGACTGCTCAACCTCCTCCAGGACAACCGCCTCTCCTGCTATGAGGTGGCACGGCTGGCCAACCTCCTGGAGACCGAGGAGCTCCACATCGCAGGAGGCAAGCAGGACCAGTATGCGGCCGCCATTGGGGGTTTCAACTTCATGGAGTTCGAGGAGACGGCGGTCAACGTTAGCCCTCTCCACCTGGACCCCAGCGTCGTGACGGAGCTGGAGAAGCACTTGGTGCTCTGCTATACGGGCAAGTCGCGGCTCTCTGGCAACCTGATCACCACGGTGCAGGAAGCCTATCGCGCCGGCCGCAGCCAGACGGTGAACGCCCTGCTACGCATCCGCGACGTAGCGGTGGAGATGAAGAGCGCCCTACTCAAGGGCCAGATCGGCCACTTCGGCCGCCTGCTGCAGGAGAACTGGGAGAACCAGAAGCTTCTCGACCCCTCCATCAGCACGGCTCAGATAGACTCGCTGTTCGATGCCGCCCTCGATGCCGGAGCAGTGGGAGGCAAGGCCCTGGGCGCGGGCGGAGGTGGCTGCGTCCTGTTCCTGAGCAATCCGGACCGAGAACGCGACGTCCGCACCGCCCTGGAACAGGCAGGGGTGCAAATCATCGAGTTCAACTTCGAGTTCGGCGGGCTGCGTACTTGGAGCAGCTTGAACGGCGCCCGCGTGGTGGCCTAACCGCCCGTCAGTCAGGCAGGGGCGGCAGCTCCTCCAGCGAGGACAGGCCCAGCAAGCGGAGGAAACCCGAGGTAGTGCCATAGGTGATGGGACGTCCGGGCTGATCCAGACGCTCGATCTCTGTGACAAGGCCCAGCCGCAGAAGGGTACGCAGCGGGCTCTCGCTGCCTACCCCGCGTATTGCCTCGATGCCAGCCCGGGTTACCGGTTGACGATAGGCGATGATGGCCAGCGTCTCCAGTGCCGCCGCCGACAGGGTGCTTGCTTCTTCCGATCGGAGGTAACGCCGGACGTCGTCAGACGCTGCCGGAGAAGTGGTCAGTTGTACTGCTTCGCCATCCCGCAGCAGCGCCAACCCACGGCCGGAGAGCGACTGCCGCAGCCTGTCCAGCGCCGACTCTATGTCGGTCCGTCCGGCGTCCAGAGTCTCGGCCAGGGTTCTCAGTTCCACTGGCTCTCCGGCCACGAAAAGGATAGCCTCGATCCTGGCTTCGAGTGAGCATTGAACGTGGCTCTGCACCTCAGCCATCCGCGTCGCCTGATCTTGTCGCTGTTTCTCCTGGCGCTACTGGCCGCCCCCTGCGTGCTCTTCAGAGCCTCGTCCGACCCCTCTTCCCCTAGCTGCAGCGAAAGCCAGCCGCGCCCCCTAGTCAGCTACGAGAGCTTGGCCGCCAACGTGAACCGGGTGATCGCCGCCCCGCCTGGCACAACCATGGCCTTCCACTTCGGGGAGCGGCAGCTGGAGTCCTTCCTCAATGCCCAGGCGTTACCTCAGGCGGGACTGGGCGCAGTACGCGTCGGAGTGCGCCTACATCCGAACCGAGCCCAGGTAGCCTTCTTCCTGCAGACGTACTGCTTCGCCGTCCTGGAGTTGCATCAGCACGGTGAAGAGACACCCGAGCTAGCCCTGAGCTACGTCAAGCTGGGCCCGCTGGAGTCCCCACTGCCACTCCGCCACCTGTGGTCCAGGGTGCTCAACGAGACCCTTGCTGCGGGCGACCTGGGTTTCCGCCTCCGAGCGCTGGTCATCGAACCTAGCGGCGCCCTAGTGACGCTGTCCCGCGAGTAGGATACTGGGGAGCCTACTCGTCTTCGTCCTCCGGATGCCACGCCTCCAGTCCTTCCTCCGCGGCTGGGGCCTCTTCGCTAGGGGGCTCCTCGTACGGCTCCCTCAGGTCGGGGTAGAGCACCTCCGTCTCCTCGGGCTCCGGCGCTGGCGTCTCCCAGCTTTCCCGCTCCTGAATTGGCTCCTCAGGATGGAACTCCTCCGCCAGTACCTCCTCGGCTGCTGCCACCGGCTCCTCGGCGACCTCCGCCACCGGCGCCGTCTCAGGCTCCACGTGGGGCTCGGCCTCCAATCCAGGTGCAGCGATGGGCGCGGGGGGAGCTTCTTCCTCCGGCCGCACTGCCGTGGGCGGCGGCGCTACCGCGGGGCGCGCCTCCGCCAGACCCACTTCGCGCACGCGCACGTCCACATCGGCCACCTTGGCCCCGATCTCCTGCTCCAACGCCTGTCGCGCCTCCGCGATGGCAGACCGCGTGACCTCGGGGATCATGACCCCATCGGCCGTGACGATCTGCAGATCGGCCACCACTCCCTCGCGCGTCTGCCGAACTCGGGCCGTCACCTGCCGCACCGAGGAAATTGATGAAACGCGCCTTTCCAGCAACTTGGCCACTGACGCAGAGGCAACACGAGCTCTGCCGCCCTCCACCGCCGTCACCCGTATCTCGTCATCGCCCGCCCGCCGAAACTCGCGCCACAGAAGCCAGATGGTGAGGAGCCACAGCGCCGCCGCCACCACTCCGACCACTACTCTGCCGGCCGAGGTAGCCACCCAGGGCTCGACCGAGAAGGTGGCGTTCTGCACCGCCTGTACCACTGCGTCCGGGATGGTGGCGATGATGGGCAAGAGTACTAGCATAATGAGCAAGGCCACGACTGTCACTACCTGGTTGAACGTCCTCACGGGCCACCTCCTTCGATGCCTAACTGCAAGCCTCACCCGATTATACACGTCGCGCGCCCTTCGGTCGACCGCATTCCTCCCATTGTCTCCCCGCCGCCTTAGGACGCTCCCAGTCGCGCCCACAGCGCCCCCGTAATCAGCAGCAGGACCACCGCCAGGCAGCTGGCCACCGCTCCCCAGCGCACGCTGTCCGGGCGATAGACGAACTCCACCCGGTGGTGGCCGCCCTCCACCGCCACCGAGCGGAAGAACCAGTTGGCGCGCTCCACCTCCACCTCAACTCCGTCCACCTCCGCTCTCCAGCCGGGGTAGAACGAGTCGGTAAGGACTAGGTGCCCAGGTCGCGATGCCAGCACCTCCACCACCACCCGCTCCGGGGCGTAGGATACCACCTCCGCTGCCAGCCATCCCTCCGCATCGCAGGCCATCCCCTCGCCGCCCACCAAGACTGTGCGCCGCCGAGGATCGAAGCCCGAATCCCGCAGGATTTCCATGGCTTCTGCCTCGCCAGGCACCCGGACTACACACGAACTGAAGTAGGCCCGAGGCAGCGAACGCTCCACGGACGACACCTTCACGTCTCCCAGGTGGATGGGCACGATCCCATCGATCTGCGAGAGAGCCACCGGCACGCCCACGCCGGCCGCGCGGTTGATCAGCGATGCTGCCGCCACAGTGAAGGCACCGCCATTGCGGACGGGCTCCCCTTCAGCCCAGGACGCGCCAGAAAGCGCATCGCTCACCCACTGAACCTCCAGCCTGTCGCCGTATGTTGGGGCCGAAAGTAGTCGCAGGGACACGTGTCTGAGGTCAGGTCGGCCAGGCACCGGCGCCACCTCCACCGAGGCACCATCGCTTCCCCAGGCAATGAATGCATCGCCGTCCCACCGTATTTCGCCCACCACCATCCCATCGAGGCTAATCCGTGCCGCCAGGCCCTCGGCGGCGTCTGCGTTGGTGGGCCGGCCCAAGACCAGCCCCAGATCGGTTGCCGGGAAGCGCGGCAGGCTTAGCGTTGCCTCCGGAGCGTCCAGGCCTCCCGGCAGGGAGAACCCCAGGTCGTAGTAGACTCCCTCCAGCCACAGATCATCTAGGCGGTCCCGCAGCAGATACCCGACGCTAGCCAGGGCCAGCAGCCTCTCCGGAGGCACGCTCCTCAGGGCCTCGCTCATCCTGCCGTCAGCCGCCACCTCTTCCGCCGGCAAGTACAGAGACTGGAAAGCCAGGTGGTCTGCCGTGGGCAGCACTCCGCCGTCGTACCCATCTACGGCGTAGAGCCCCCACTTGAGAGCCAGGTTCCTCGACAGCACCTCCTGAGACTTGGCCCCCACCAGCAGGCCGTAGCGCCCCTCGGCATTCAGCCCTTCACCCAGGGACGCTAGCAGATCGCCCATGTCGCCGGAGTCGAACTGCGGATCCGACAGGCTGAGGAAGCGGCTCAGGCCCGCCTCCTGGAGCAGCACCTGAACCGACCGACGCTGGGCCTCGTACACGTAGGACGCAGTGGTCTGGTTGTACGGCAGGCGCTGAGAAGCAGCGAAGAGCTCGACCAGCACGAGAACCATCAAGGCCGTGCCCATCCTTCTGCGCGGAGCCAGCCGCACCGTCAGGAGGAGCGCCACGCCCGCCGCCAGCCAGCCTGCCACTGTAACCGGCTGTGGCCTTGGGTCGGCCAGCAGCCACAGGAGGGCAGTGACCGCCGCTGTCAAGGCAAAGCCCAGCCCCCACCATCGCCGAGGGAGAGCCCATTGCCTTCCGCTCTCGGCGGCCGCTATCCCCTCTGCTACCAGAACGCTTGCCCCCAGAAGCGACATCACCAGCCAGCGCGCCGGGGCGCGGAACAGCCCTATCCCCGGCACCAGCCGATAGAGCAGGTAGTAGAAGGGGTTGTAGCCACCCAAGGCCAGGAAGGCACCCAGAGCCACCAAGGCCACCGCCCACCTGGGGCGGCTCGACGTCCCCCGGCAGACTCCAAGAACGGCCAGCCCGGTCCCCACCACGCCCGCGTAGGCGACGTATTCGCTGTAGGGGGCCTCCGCCCCGTAGTGGGGCAAGAGGCCCAGCAACCACGACCGAGGACCGAAGGAGAAGGAGACTGCCTGCCGGTAGGACAGCCCCCCGGCACGTACCGACAGCTCTGCCAGCTCCAGTGTGGGCAATACCTGCACCGCCGACAGCGCCATGCCCCCCGCAGCACCGGCACCGATGAAGAGAAGCGCTCTGCCCCACCGACCTGCTATCTTCGGCCAGCCAGTCGTCTCCGCCATCAGGCGAACTGCTGCGTATGCCACCAGGGTGATATGCGCAATGTAGCCTGCCTGGGAATGCCCGGTGAGGAGCTGGACCGCACTAAGCGTCATCGCGACCAGCAGCCAGAGACGCCGTCCGGCGGCAGAGGTGAGGCGCCGGATGGCTCCCAACTCTACGGCCAGCACCTGCAGGGGCAACCAGGCCAGCGCCTCCACCTGGTTGAAGTGCTCTGCCTGGGCCCCCAGTAGCCCGCTGAGGGCGAACGTTGCCGCGGCCCCCAGGGCAGGCCACCTCCCATATCCGAGGCCCGCTCGCGCCAAGAGGTAAGTGGACGCGCCTGCTAGCCCGTAGTGGATGGCCAGGGAGGCAGTAGCCAGCGATGGAGCGGATAGCCAGGCCAACGCCAGGTGCACCGGGTACAGGACGCCTGCCTGGGGATTGGCCAGAAAGGGCGCTCCCAGGAACAGGTGAGGGTTCCACAGAGGAAGCTCGCCGGACAGCAGCCGGCCCGTGGCGTACTCGTACATGGGGTAGAAGTACGCTAGGGCGTCCGGACCATAAAGGATCTGCCCAGCGAGGCACAGCCGATACAGGAATCCAATGGGCAGCAGCCCGATCAGCCCCAAAGCCGCGACATCTGCCCTGCCCAGGCGGCCGCCGTTACCGGCCATCGCTCTTCCCCTCCACCAGGTAAAGTAGCAGGGCCGGATGGCCGTCCCGACGGTAAGTGGCGTGCCGCAGGCCCAGGCGGAACCCCTCCGACGCCAGGTGTTCCAGGTCTCCCAGCCCCGGCTCGTCCGCCACCACCAACACATATGCTGGGTTGGCGCGCGCACACTCGTCCACCAGCTGCTCTCTGTCGCGATACCAACGGAAGTCCTGAGGATATCCGGCCAGATAGTAACTCACCTGCCAGCCGAGATCCCGGTGCAGGATGGTGGCCCGCCCTGGAACCTGCCCTCTCACGTAGTCGGCCAGACCCTCGATGCCCTGCCAGCGCGACGTGTCGCCCAAAGGCAACATGCTCCTACTCGCTTCGAGCGCCGGCGTCACTAGCGCGGCCGCCAGCGCTGCCCCGAAGAGAGGCCCCACTAAGGCCCGGGCGGGGCCGGTGAGGCCAGCGCCCAGCCGCGAGACCGCCCAGGCGAAGGCCAGGCCCGCGAGCGGGATGAGAGCCAGCAAGTACCGGTCCCAGGGGGGCGCGCCCACCGCCAGATGCACGGCGAGATACGCGAAAGCCGACGCAGCGATCCCGAGCGCCGGCCCCGGTCGGGTGGCCTTCGACAGCCCACCCACGGTGGCCACCAGCGCGCCTACCACGGCCAGGATCCACACCGCCTGGGCCGGGCGCGTGCCCCAGATCCACCCCAGCAGCGCCGCCCATTCGCCTGCGTCGGCCCGCCCTGTGGCACCACTTAACCCGTAGTTGAGGTACGCCGCTGACGCCCACCCCATCCGCGGCGCCCGCACCCACTCCCATAGCACCACGACCGCGACGACCGCCGCCAACCCCACACATGCCTTGGCCACGGCCCTGCCACTGCGCCCTGGCAACACGCCAAGCACAGCGGGCGCATAGGCCAGGAGCTGGGGCTTGGTCGCGCCCGCCAGGCCGAGCCACAGCCCAGCCTGGATGGGCGCTCCGCTTAGGGCTGCGGCTATCCCTCCCATCGCCAGAGCCACGGCCGGGGGATCAGTTAGCGCCGCGCCATCCAGCGCCACCGCTGCAGGCGACAAGGCCACTAGCGTCAGTCCGGCCCAAGCAGGCCATTCACCCCAGCTGCGGCGCGCTACGCGAAAGAAAAGCACCATCGCGACCAGCGAGGCCAGTGCCCCGAGCAGGCGGAGCGCCGTCGGACCGGGCCCGATGACAGTGGACCAGAGAGCCAGGAGGTAGGGGAAGCCGGGGGGCTTGTCTATGACCGGCCCGCGCAGCCAGAGGTCGCCTTCGCGCACGGCCAGGGCCCAGGAGGCGTAGAGACACTCGTCGGGATGGAGAGGATCCTCGGCGATGGGCGCCAAGCGCAGCGCCAGCCCAATGGCAATGGTCACCCAAGCCAAGACTTCGGGCCCGGCCAGCAGCTGCCCCCTCTGCCCGATAGCCGCCCAGCGCCGGCCCCAGGTGGGCAGCGACAGGCCTCGCCTCAGAGGGTCCTCAGTCTCTGAACCGACAGCGCAGCAAAGTCCAGGCGGCCTGGGGTCCGTCCCGCCAGGTGATCTTCTTGCCCTCCGCATACTCGCGGCCGTTGTAGGAGATCGGAACCTCGTAGATGCGATAGCCCTGTTTGAGGATCTTGGCCGTGAGCTCCGGCTCTAGCTCGAACTTCCTGGCTCGGAGGACGAGGCCGCGGATCACGTCCGCCCGAAAGGCCTTGTAGCATGTCTCCATGTCCGTCAGGATGCTATCGTAGAGGATGTTGGTCAGGAGGGTGAGGCTCCGGTTCCCTACCATGTGCCAGAAGAGCATGGCCTTCCTCGGCCCCCCCAGGAAGCGCGATCCGTACACCACTTCGGCCCGGCCCTCTAGGATGGGGCGCAGCACTATGCTATAGTCGCGCGGGTCATACTCGAGGTCCGCGTCCTGCACCAGCATGATGTCGCCCGTGGCCCGGAACATGCCCGTCCGCACCGCAGCGCCCTTGCCCTGGTTGACGTCGTGGTAGTACACGCGGACATAGGGTCGGTCTTCCAGACGTGTCAGTACTTCCCGCGACCCGTCGGTGGAACCGTCGTCCACCAGGATCACCTCGCGCTCCAGATCGCCCAGATCTACCGACAACACCTGCGCAACCACCTGCTCGATGGTGGCACACTCGTTGTAGACTGGGACCAGCACCGAGAGCTTCATTCGCTTCTCCGTGTGGGAGGCCGAGGCCATGCCGGGGACCCCGGAATCCCCTAGTCCCCCCCGCCTCTTGCGGCCTCGTGGGCCAGCACAATGGCTTCGGCCACTTGCTTCATGGACTTGCGTGTATTCATGCTCATCGTCTGGATGCGACGGAATGCCTGGGCCTCGCTCAGGCCCTGGCTATCCATCAGGATGCCCTTGGCCCGGTCCACCAGCTTGCGCGTCTCGAGGGCATCTTTGAGGTCCCCCACCTCTCGCTCGAGTGCCCGCAGTTCACCGAATCGGGCCAGCGCTACCTCGATCGCCGGTGCCAGGTCCGACTCGCGGATGGGCTTGACGATGTAGCCCACCACCCCTGCTTCCTTGGCTCGCTCTATCAACTCGCTCTGGCTGTAGGCGGTGAGGAGCACCACCGGAGCGATACGCTCCTGCGTCAGCAGGCGCGCAGCATCTATGCCGTCCAGGTCGGGCATCTTGATGTCCATGATCACGATGTCGGGTCTCAGCTCCCGGGCCAGGTTGACAGCGCTGGTCCCGTCGGCCACCTCGCCCACCACCAGGTATCCCAGGTTGGTGAGCATCTCGCGCAGGTCCATCCGGATGATCGCTTCGTCGTCAGCTATGATAACTCTCGTACGCTCCAATTGGCTTCACCTCTTGCGTGGTCTTGGGGAAAGTCACCGTCGCCGTCACTCCGCCGTTGCTGGTCAGCCTGACGTCCCCCTTCAGGTCGTCCCGCACCAGCACCTGTACGATGTTCAGGCCTACGCTTCCGTTCCGGTTGAGATCGAAATCCGGCAGCAGCCCCACCCCATCATCCTCGACCTCGATCAACACCCGGTCTGCCGTCTCGGCCAGCCGTAAGTGCACGGAGCCCCTGGCCTGCCCCGCGAACCCGTGCTCGGCCGCGTTCTGGAGAAGCTCGTTGATCACCAGCGAGCAGACAGTGGCCTGCTGGGCCGGCAGGTATATGTCCGGCCCACTCATGCTCACCGCGATGTGCCGGTCCGGATACGCTAGCATCTGACGCAGGTGAGCCACCAACCTCTGACCCACCTCACGGAGGTTGATGGGGCTGTCGCCCTGGTTGGCCATGAACTCGTGCACTACCGAGATGGAGAGAATGCGGTTCATGCTCTCCTCGAGCACCCGCTGTGCTTCAGCCGAGGTGCTCCTCCGCGCCTCCATCCGTAGCAGGGCAGCGATGGTCTGCAGGTTGTTCTTCACCCGGTGGTGTGTCTCCTGGATTATGGCCGACTTCACCTGCAGCTCGCGCTGGCGCCGCCGCTTCTCCGTCTCGTCGTGCACCAGCAGGAAGGCACCGATAACCCGGTCAGCCTCGGCGCCGCGCCCCATTCCTCGCACGACTCGGTCCAGAGGACGCGGCGGCGCGTACACCGGGATCGCCTGTCTCACCCACTCGCGCTCCTGGGCGGCGGCCTCTCCTCGGAAGCAGCGCCCTTGGGCCAGCGTCCGCCCCACCAACTCGTCATCCCCGGTCTCCAGGAAGTCCAGGTGCTGGCCCACCAACGGTTCCATGTAGCCCAGGCGGCGGTAGAAGTTGGTCGCGATGCCGGAGAGATACCGGATGCGCCGCTGCTCATCCACGAACACTATGCCATCCTGCTCCCCAAAGGGGATCAACTGGTCCACCCCCGGGATTTCCGCCCGCAGCCCGGCTCGCTGGAGGGCGGTCAGGGCTCGCCTGAAGTGTACGTGCCGACGTCGGTGTCGCTCGTGCTCGATGAGATTGGTCTCCACCGTGACGACAGCGACCACGTTTCCCCCCGGTCCTCGTACCGGATGCAATTGTCGCACCATCGGCGCAGTGTCGCCCCACCGCTCCACCTCCTCGGTGGCCTGCCTCCCCGAGGAGAAGACGCGACCGATCAGCCCAGCCTCGGCCAGCTGAACGCTGCTGCCAGCCAGGTTCTGGCGATGGATGGGAGCCATCGAGTGCGGCCGAGCCTGGGAGATGATGGCGAAGTCCCTGCCCGAGGCGACGTACATCAGAATGTCTGCCCGGCTCAGGTCCGCAATGATGCCCAGATTGCGCTCGATGCGCGCCAGGAACTCCTTGTCGCTCGCCTGCAGCCCAGTTGCATGGATCGCCTTGTTCATGGTCGCCAGTCTCTTCCCTAACCCGGCCATTATACCGCACCCACGGGCTGCCAACGAAATGGCCCCGACCCGCAGAGCTCAAGATGGGGCCCGTCCCGGTTCTTAGTCTAGCTCAACTCGTGCGCGGCCCAGCACGGCTTGGGGCTAAGTGGCACAAACCGGGCGCCGCCCGCGGTCAGCAGCGTGATGGCGGTTAGCCGTGCGCCCAGGCCAGTGTTGACCTCCCTGCCTGCGCTGATGTATGTTGCCCTCAGCCCACGGCAGCCGGCGAAGCGATCTGCCCGTGGGCCTACTTCTGTTGGAGCCGAGCCCGTTGTCCGCTTACGAACACACCATCCGGCGGCATTTCCGCCGCAACTTCACCGTCAACGTGGCCGACCTGGCACTGTGGTCTCTGGGCAGCGCGTGCGTCTCGACCGCCACCGTGCTTCCGCTCTACATCGCTCACCTAACCGACAACCCGGTCCTCATCGGTCTGATCCCGTCGGTGCAGTTCCTGGGCTGGCGTCTTCCCCAGCTATTCACCGGTAACCTGGTGGAACGCCTACCCCGCAAGCTTCCCTTCGTTCTACTGGTCAGTCTCAACGAGCGCATTCCTTTCATCCTGCTGGGCCTGTTCATCCTGCTGTGGCGCTCGGCAGACAGCACTCTGACTCTGACGGTGGTGTTCGTTCTGCTCTGTTGGCAGGCCCTCGGCGGCGGCTTCGTCGCCAACGCGTGGCAGGACATGGTGGCCAAGATCATCCTGCCCAGCCACTGGGGGCTCTTCTTTGGGGTAGGCAACGCCATCGGCGCCGTG
Source organism: Anaerolineae bacterium (assembly GCA_013178015.1). Lineage (NCBI taxonomy): Bacteria > Bacillati > Chloroflexota > Anaerolineae > Anaerolineae bacterium. The sequence continues at coordinate 28,764 of JABLXR010000036.1, read as the reverse complement.
CTGGGAATCGGGGGCGCCGCCCTCTCCCGCTATCTGCTCACTGCCTTCCACTACCCGTACAGCTTCGCGTACAGCTATCTGGCCGGAAGCGCCTTCTTCATGGTGTCGTGGCTGGCCCTTACTTTCACGGTGGAGCCCGCCAGACAACCGTCCAAGCCTGCCATCCCCCTTTCCACCTATCTCTCTCGGCTTCCGGCCCTGGTGCAGAGCGATCGCAACTTCCGCAACTTCATCCTCGTCCGCTCCTTCGGCACTTTCTCCGGGATGGGTAACGCCTTCCTCGCCGTACACGCCGCCAGTCGCTTCAACTTGGGCGACGAAGCCGCCGCCCTCTTCACTGCCACCATGCTCGTCTCCCAGGCTATCCTCAACCCCGTCCTGGGGCGACTGGGAGACCGCAAGGGACACAGACTGGTGGTGGGAGCCTCGTATTGGATGCAGGCCCTGGGCATGGTAGCGGCGGCCCTGGCCCCGAACGTCAGTCTGTTCCTCCTGGCCTTCGCCTTCAGAGCGGCGGTGGATGCAGCCTTCATGACTTCGGGAATGCCGATAGTCTTCCAGTTCTGCCGCGACGAAGATCGGCCCACCTACATCGGCCTCGCCAACACCCTCACTGCCCCGCCCCTGGTCGTCGCGCCCGTGCTCGGAGGAGCCCTGGCCGGAGCAGCGGGGTACGTGTCGGTGTTCTGGGCTTCTGCTATACTCGGCCTGGCCTCCGCCCTGGCTTGGGATCGCTTCGTGCGTGACCCGCGCTCCCAGCCGATGGAGGAACCACGTCTGTCCGTCCGCCCAGCCCTCGTCACCGGCGAGGGATCACACGACGAACCGGGAGGTATGCGCCGTGCGTAAAGCCATCAACATGTGGGCCTTCACCCCCGACAAGAGCCTGGCCGACTGCTTCAGGCTGGCTCGCGATGCCGGCTTCGAGGGCGTCGAGCTGGCTTATGACGCCCAGGGGCCCGTATCACCCGCCACTTCCGACCCCGACCTGCAAGGCATCCGCTCTCTGGCCGAATCCATGGGCCTGGCACTTCCCACCCTGGCCAGCGGCATCTTCTGGAGCAAGAACATCCTTTCGCCCGAGGCTGCCGAGCGCGAAGAAGCCAAGGAACATGTGCGGCACATGCTCCGCATCGCTGCCACCATCGGTGCCAGCACCATCTTGGTGGTGCCCGGCTTCGTGGGCCCCTTCCTCTCGGGCGCCCCCGTGGTAGCCGATTACCAGGAGGCCCACGACCGCGCGTTGGCAGACTTCCGCGAGCTGGCGTCCGACGCCGAGCGGTGGCAGGTGAACATAGGGATCGAGAACGTCTGGAACCGCTTCCTCACCGCTCCCTTCGAGATGCGCGACTTCGTGGACGCAGTTGGCAGCCCCTTCGTGGGCGTGTACTTCGACGTGGGCAACGTGATGCGCACGGGATACCCGGAGCACTGGATCAAGATCCTGGGCTCGCGGGTGCGGGCCGTCCACTTCAAGGATTTCCGCTGCAATGTGGGCACCTTGGAGGGCTTCGTGGAGCTCCTGCAGGGCGATGTGGATTACCCGGCGGTCGTGCGCGCCCTGCAAGCCGTGGGCTACAACGGTTGGGCGGTCGTGGAGCAGTTTCCCCCCAACCAGTTCCCTGACGATATGATCTACCGTGCCTCACGCGCCGTGGACGTCATATTCGGAGGCGAAACCAGATGAGCAAGCAAGAGATCCGCGTTGGGGTGATAGGCCTGGGGTTCATGGGCCGGGCTCACACCGCCAACTACGAGAAGCTGCCCAACGCCCGCATCGTGGCCGTCGCCGACGCCGACCCCGACCGTCGGCAGGGACGCGCCAACGTCGTGGGCAACATCGAGGTGCCTCTGCCCCGCCTCGACGTTGCCAGCTACCAGGTCTACGCCGACGGACGCGATCTCATTCGCGACGCCGACGTGGATCTCGTGGACATCTGCCTTCCCACCTACCTCCATGCCGAGTTCGCTCAGCTGGCAGCGGAGGCCGGCAGGCACGTGGTGGTGGAGAAGCCGATGGCCCTCACCTCTGAGGAGACCACCCGTATGATCGAGGCCGCCCACCGGAACGGGGTGGAGCTCATGGTGGCTCAGTGCCTCCGCTTCTGGCCCGAGTACGTCTATCTCAAGGAGACGCTCGATTCCGGTCGGCTCGGCCGGCTGATCAAAGCCGAGTTCATCCGCCGCTCGGCCAAGCCGGTCTGGACTTGGGAGGGCTGGATGACAGACGCCGCCCGCAGCGGGGGCGCCATGCTCGACCTGCACGTCCACGATGTGGACTTTGTCAACTACCTCCTGGGAAAGCCCAACCGGCTGTACGCTCGCGCCATCAAGACGCCCGCCACCGGCGGCTACGACCTGGTCAGTGCTCTGTACACCTACGAGGGCGGGCCCGAGGTGCTGGTAGACGCGGCCTGGTACCAGACGGTCACCTTCGACTTCCGGGCTGCTTACCTGGCGGTCTTCGAGGATGGTCTGCTCCACTTCGACAGCACCCGGAGTCCATCGCTACAGGTACACCGGGCAGGCCAGGACCCTGAGAGCCTGGCCCTCGAAGGGGACGCCTACTACCTGGAGCTGGAGTTCTTCGTCAACTGCCTGGCCGAAGGGCGCAGCCCGGCCACGATGGTCGCGCCCGAGAGCGCCCAGCAGTCCATCGAGCTTATCGAAGCCGAAAGACGATCCGCGGAGAGCGGCGAGGCCGTCACTCCCTAGACAGGCGCTCCAGCAGGAACGCCTCAAACCCTCGGGCGTCTACGCCCACTGCCACCCGGGTGCGCGACTCGTCGGTCCGGCGCACCCAGGTGGCCCCTGACGCCAACTCGCTTCGCGTCTCGATCTGCACCTCGGCCGGCACCAGCTCCAGGAACTCCGGTCGGATCAGGTAGGACAGGGCCAGAGGATCATGCATCATCGTGCGCTCGCGTTTCCGGATGGCGAGGTACCGCTCCAGCTGTCCCGCCACGGCCTGACCTAGGGGACCGCCCGACCTCCGGATTCGCTCCATCCCGGTCCGGTCCACCCAGACCTGGGTGGTCACGTCCAGCCCCACCATCGCCATCTCCGCTCCGGAGCGGAAGCACAGAGAAGCGGCCTCCGGGTCACAGGCCAGGTTGTGCTCGGCAATTGGCAGGCCTAGCCCTTGCGGGCCGGTTCGTGCTACCCCACCCATCACCACCAGGCGCCGTAGCTTACCCGCCAGTTCGGGATCTAGAGCGAAGGCCAGGCTGACGTTGGTCATGGGGCCGATGGTGGCCAGGCTGATCTCGCCAGGACGGTCATTGGCCGCCCGCGTCAGCGCCAGGACGGCGTGCTCCTGCCGAGGCGCCAACGACCGATCCTCCTCCCCCAGCAGGCCCTCCCCTTCCCAGCCGCCCCAGTAGACCGCCCGCTCTCGCATCAGGGGTTGCGAAGCACCTGAGTACACCGGTATGTCTCCCCTGCCGGCGAGCTGCAGCAGCTTAAGAACCATGCGGCTGCGGAGGTCCACGTCGCCGTAGACAGTGCTGACGCCCACCAGTTCGATCTCGGGCGAACGTAGGGCCAGCGCCAGAGCTACGGCGTCGTCTACATCGGTGCCGATGTCAGTGTCAAGCCAGACCGGGATTGGCATGCTTCCTCCTCAGGTTACGTGGGTCGGCGGTTCGCGAGGGAGTTCTGCGGTATCGTCTTTACACGGCTGGCCCGGGCGCTCTATCATTTCTCCCAGAGCACTCTGAGAGGACTTGCCATGCCAAACCACACTATCAAGAGCCTGCTCGGCCAGCCGGTCATCACCCTTAGCTCCGGGCGACGGGTGGGCAGCATCCAAGAGATCCTCTACGATGCCGACGAGAACCGGGTCACCGCCATCATCTTGAGCAAGCCACCAGTGGCCGGCTCGGCCAAAGCGGTGACGGCGGACCACATCCGCCTGTTCGGGGTACACGTCACCCTCATTGACTCGGACGAGGCCATCAGCACACTGTCGGAGGACCCCGCCACCCGATCCTCAGTCAAGGCCGGCACCGACGTGATCCGTACCCAGGTGATCACCACCGAAGGTCGAAAGCTGGGCGAGATCAGCGACATCGCTCTCGATGCCAGCGGGAAGATCCTCGGCTACCGGCTTTCGCATAACCTCATTCGCGACGCTTTCCGAGGCAAGACGTTCATCCCCGTCTCTGCCCTCTTCGCCGTGGGCGATGACGCCATTCTGGTGGAGGCCGGCGAGGCCGCCGCCGAAGAGCCTCCTCCTGCGCCCGAGGAACAGACCGCCGAGCAGCTCGCGGAGGAAGAGGAAGGCCCGCTGTCCCTTCCCCTCGGCGAGGCCGAGCCGGAGGCACAGGAGCCCTGCACCATGCCACCCCTCGATGACCGCGACGTAGACCGCGAAGATCGGGAGGAGCCACCCTTCGATGAGAGCGACTGGCGACCCTAGATCCGCTCGGCGCCCGCCGAGACGGTGACAGCCACGATCTCGCCGAAGTACACCCGGTGGTAGTCTCCCCGGGGGTACGAGCCTCGCTGGACCTCAGAGGCCAGGTTGGGTGGGATCACGTCGTTGTAGTGCACTACGCGGCACTCATAGGCGACGGGGCACTCTGCTAGCGTCGGCGATGACACGCTCCGGCTGGGGATCGCGGTAAGGCCCACCCGAGCCAACTTGTCCACGTCCCGTCCAGAGGCACTGCCCAGGAACGCCACTGCGTCATCCATTGCGTCGGCCGGCACGTTGACCGTATAGTCGCGGCACTCCTCGATCAGCCCGTACGTGTAGCGCGAAGGACGCACCAGCACCACACACATGGGCCGTCCCCAGATGATGCCGAAGGCGGCCCAGCCAATGGTCATGGCATTGGGGGGCCGGCCGTCCGGGCCCCGGGCCGCCAGCAGCAGCCCGGGACGGGCCAGCCTGGCCAGTGTAGCATCCAGGTACTGCCGGTAATCCACCTGGCGTCGCTCTTCCTGACTCATGCAGTCGCTCCTCTGCCGCCGGAGGCGTGCTCTGCCTCCCACTCGGCGATGATGTGGGGCACCCGCCGCACCCGCTCCAGCAGACCGTCGGTGGGTACGTTGTCTCCCGTACCCAGAACCAGTCCTCGGCCGCCCTCGTCCAGTGCCCGTCGCACGTGGTGCTCGAACTCCTCTTCGCTGAACTGAGGGGAGAACGCGATTGCCGCCAGGCCACCCCAGATGGCCACCCGATTCCCCCACACCCGTCGGGAATCGGCGATGCCCAGGTTGGTCATGGGCGGCGGGGTGAAGGCTTCGCCGATGTCGAAGCCCGACTGCAGAATCAGCTCTAGCAGGCCATCGTTGCGGCCATCGACGTGAGTGGCCACCAGCTTCCCGGCCTGATGAGCCGCTTCGGTCAGCCTGCAGTGAGCTGGCAGGAAGTAACGGCGGTAGATGGGTGGCGGGGTAAGGCCGCCGTCGTAGTTGCCGTCATACTCGATCACTTGGGCAGGCGAGTCAATCGCCACCTTCTCCACCTGCTTCTGCTGCTCGTCGAGCGCGGCGATCAGCAGTTCGAGCCGATCGGGGTTGTCCTGCATCTGGTAGTAGAAGCCCTCATAGCCGGTGAACTCGCGCATGACCAGGTGGGCGGGGGCGTGCCGCACGAACGCCAGCAATACGCCGTCCTCCCCGATAGCCCGCAGCTCTGCCGCCACCTCCTCGTGCTGCGGCACGATGTGGGTGTGCTCCACGAGATACAGGGCGGCATCATAGTCCTCGCGCCCGGTGATCCATTCCTTGACCACCCGGCCGCGCACCCCTGCCGCTGCCAGCTCTGGGGTCCGCCGCTCCACCTGGGTCAGTTCCCCATGTGGAGTCCGGTACTCTCGGAGCACCTCGTCTCCCCGGGTGGAGGTGTGCAGGTCCATCCCGCGAACCTCTTCCCAGAAAGGCCTCAGGCCGTAGCCCTTGATACTCATGCCCAGGTCGCGCGCCACGTCATACATGGACCAGCCCCGATAGCGCTCCGGCAGGCGCCCGTCCAGGCGAGCGGCGTTGTACCAGAGGTCCCACCGGGGAGCCCAGGGCACGTGGTCCACTTCTTGGAAGCGCAGGGCAGCAAGGATTCGCTCGCGTCCGGTCATCGGCAGGCTCCCATGGGCTTGATGCACGGCGCCCGGCGTCGGCGCCGGCGCGGTCAGTCAGGCCACGAACTCACCTAGTAGGTTGAGTCCCGGCCCTCCGTCGAAGATGCTGAGGAAGACTTCGCTCAGCCGCATGCTCCGCAGCGGCTCGTTGCTGTAGACGTCGTGGCTGATCAGGGCATACTCGAACATCTGATGCGTGACGGGCTCCCCCTGCACCACGATGTAGAACTCCTCCGACACGGGGTCTCCCCACCGCGGCTGCCAGTGCCGCAGGAAGAAGCGACAGATGTTGTGCCGGGTCCGGTCCACGTAGCGTCCGTCCACTCCCGGCCGGGGCAGCGCGTCCACGAAGGGGCGCGAACCTCTCTCCTGGTACTCAGCTGCCGTCCAAGCTCCCACCGGCTCCATACTGACCGTCTCATCCTGGTGGACCGCTAGCGCTCCAGCCTCGAAGAACTCGATCCAGTTTCCGTCTGCAGCCAGGAATGCCCCGGGCACCGACGCCCCCAGGAACCGTGCCACGTCCGGGTGCGACACCAAGTACTTGGCCACCGCCGCCTGTCTCCAGGCGGAGTCGTCCCGCCGCTGCTCACCCAGGATCTCCACGCCAGTATAGTAGTGCTTGATAATCTCCCTGTAGCTGAATCCCTGGTTGGCCATGGCGCTGGCGCCCTCCTGGCACATGCCCACGCCGTGACCGTACATGGACGTGAAACCGCATATGCAGGGCACGGCTCGGCAATAGGGAAGGCTGCCGCCCCAGACGTCTGAGATGCTCCGCGTGTGCCCGTCGCAGTGAGCAAAGTAGTAGGTGCGGGCGATCTCGCCACCGTAGACCGCCACTTGGCCCCTGGTCTCGTCCACCGCCAGGTCTGTGGTAGCATAGTGCACGTTCCGCCATACCTGACAGTGCTGGGTAGTGCAGATGTCGGCACCCTGGCTGGCGTGAGCCCTCGAGGTGGCAGCGTAGGAGCGTGCCGCTACTGCCTGGGCCTTGAGCGCCTCCATGTGGCGGCTACGCCCGATCTCCACCGGCACCACTCCCTTCAGGTACTCTTCCAGCAGCATCACCTCGACCGACGCGTCCGGCATCAGCACTCGAATGGTCGTGGGCACTACCGGCCCGGCCTTTGACCTCAGCCGGAAGCGGAACACCGCCTCGACCTCCTCGGCTGGCCTGCGAGCCCGATGCAGGCGCCCGGGTGCAGCAACCTCGACCGAAGCCGGTCAGCAAGAGGAGTTCTGCTCATCGCGCGCCGCCTCCACCAGAGCGATCACGTTCTCCACTGGCACGTCCCGCGGTATGGCATGGGAGGGGGCCAGGATGTAGCCGCCCCCGACTCCTATGCGGTCCATGAGGCGATGAGCTTCCTCCCTGACCTCGTCCGCGCTGCTGAATGGCATGACTCGCTGGATGCTCATGCCACCCAGGAAAGCCAGCCGGTCCCCATACTCCCGCTTGATGGCGTATATGTCCATGACCTCCGGCTGAAAGGGATTGAACACGTCGAGGCCAGCTTCGATCAGGTCCGGGAAGAGCTCGTCCACGTCACCGCACGAATGGATGAAGACGCTCCTGCCGGCAGCTTTGACCGCCCCGTACATGCGGGCGATCCGCGGCCCTATGTACCTGTGCCAGTAGGCTGGCCCCATGAGCAGTCCCCGCTGCTGCCCCCAGTCGTCGCCGAAGTATACCCCGTCAATATCGAAACGGACCGCCTGTTCCACCAGCGCCAGGTTGTAGTCGCAGATCATGTCCAGCAGAGCATCTACGAACTGGGGCGCCTCCACCATGTCCATGAACAGATTGGTCATCCCCCGCAAGGTCCAGGCTCGCTCGAAGAGGGAGAAGCCGATGGCACACACTGCGTAGCGATCCTGGCGCTCCTCCAGGTGCTGCTCAAATGCCTCCCAGCGACGGGGGTCGCGCGGGTCGGGAAGGCGGCACTCTGTCAGCGACCGGTCCTTGAGCTGATACTCCTCGATGACACCGATGTCCGGGTCTATGGTGCGATTCCACACCACGCCGAATTCATCGCGCCAGTGCCCTCGTCGCACCTCGGTCCAGGCATCATCCGCCAGAGGCTCCACGTAGTGCAGGTGATTCTGCATCCACTCATCCAGCTCTCCCGTGGACACACCTACCGTCGCGGCCAGCTTCTCCGCCGTCGGTATGGTGAGGCCGATGTGCCAAGGCACCCTGTCGGCTGGCTGGTGGGCCACCGCCCGTACTACCCTTTCTCTGCGAGTCATCCTGCTTCCCCCAGCTACGTCATCCTGGGCACACGAGCGAGAATCTCAGAAACCACCTCGTAGGCGATGGTGCCCAGCCTGGCCGCCACGTCGGCTGCCCCTATGGTAGCGTCGCCCTGCCGGCCGATCAACACCACCTCGTCCCCCTTCCGCACTCCTGGGACCCCGCTCACGTCCACCATAGCCTGATCCATGCACACGTTGCCCAGAATGGGACAGTGTCGCCCTCGCACCAGCACCGAGCCCCAGTTGCGGGGCCCCCGACGGAAACCATCGGCGTAGCCCACTGGAATCACTGCCACCGTGGTCTCCCGATCGGTCAGATGGGCCCTCCCGTAGCCGACGTAAGTCCCCGGTGGCACTACCTTCACCTGCGCTACCGTGGTCTTCAACGAAAGCACCGGCCGAAAGCCTTCCGGCAGCGGCGCCTCGCTCGATGGGTCCAGCCCGTATAGGCCGATTCCGACGCGCACCAGGTCCAGCCTGGACTCGGGCAGCCTGAGGGCAGCAGCGGTGTTGGCGGCGTGTGCCACCGGCGGTCGCAGCCCTTCCACCTCCAGCCGATCAAGCAGGTCCTGGAAGCGGTCCAGCTGCCTTCGGGTGTAGGACAGATCAGCGGAATCGGCGCTGCCAAAATGGGTGAAGATACCCCTGACCTCGAGAGTGCTCAGCCTGGCCAACCGAGCCAGGAAGGCAGGTACTGCCTCAGGTGTCAGGCCCAGCCGCGCCATACCCGTGTCCACCTTCACCTGCACCACCGCCCGGGTCCCCAGGTCCGCCCCTGCGCGAGCCAGCGCCTCCGCCTCCTCCCAGCCAAACACGGCGCAGGACACGCCTTCGCGCACAGCCTGTCGTGCCTGCCAGGCGGGTGTGTAGCCCAGCACCAGAATCTCGGCCTCGATGCCGGCCCGGCGGAGAGCGCTCGCCTCCCCCAGACAGGCCACACCCAAAGACTCGGCCCCATGCCTCAAGACCACCCGCGCCGTGCGGGCGGCCCCATGCCCGTACGCATCCGCCTTGAGCACCGCCATCAGCGGCACTCCGCACGCCTGGCGTAACAGCCGCGTGTTCGAGCCCAGCGCTTCCACGTCCAGCTCCACCCAGGTGGGGCGCTCGGGACGGACCATCCGCACCGAGTCCCACATTGGCTCCTGACGCACCAGCCGATCCCGGGCGCTCGGGCCGACCAGCGAGGCGACTATCCTCTCCAGGCGAGCTGCCCGCCCGCCCTTGACCAGCACCACGTCCCCCGCCTGCAGCGATTCCTTAAGCCCCTCGATTACGTCCGTGTAGGAATAGAGGACGTGCCCCTTAGCTCGTGCCAACTCGCGGGCGATGGCGGCTCCCTGGTCGCCCAGGCCCCAGAACACGTCTGCAACCCGGTCCACCTCGGTAGCCAACGGGCCGGCCCAGCTGTCCTCCCAGTCCTCCAGGCCACCCACTACAGCGTGGCGCTCGCCTCGGACCCACGGCTGGCCCAACCCTCCGAGGGCCGCCAGGGCCGAAGTGGGGGAGCCGCCAAACGTGTCATCCAGCACCGTCACTCCACCCTGGCCCGCCAAAGGGTTCATCCGGCCCGGCAGCGGCCGGTACTCCCCCAGGCCCGCTACCGCCTCCTCCAGAGACAACCCCAGAAGCAACGCTGCACCAAGCGCCGCCAGGCAGTCATAGACCAGGGCAGGTGCGAACAACGTCACCCGACACTCCGCCTCATCGCTGCCGTACGCCACTCGCAGGCAGAGGCCGTCCTCCTCCACTCGCACCTGGTGAGCACGCAACTCGCCGCGGTGCAGGCCGAACCCGAGCGCGCCGCGCGCTCGCTCACGCAAGCGCCATGAGCGCTCATCATCGCAGTTGACGACCGCCATCGAAGAACAGTCCAGCACGGCTCCCATCTCCGCCGCCGCGTTGTCGAGAGAACCGAAGACGTCCAGGTGGCGTTCGCACACGTTGGTGATTACGGCCATCTCCGGCGGAGCCATGCTGCACAGGGCCTGCATCTCCCCGAACCCATCCGTCCCGAACTCCATCACCGCCACGTCGGCGTCGCGCCTCATCTCTCCCAGGGCCACCGGCAGCCCCAGTCGGCCGCTGTAGCTGCCCGGAGAGCGCGTTACGCGAAATCTGCGCGACAGAGCAGCAGCCAGGAGCTCCTTGGTGGTCGTCTTGCCTAGGCTGCCCCCAACAGCTATCGTCTTCGGTCGCCATCGCCCCGTCACCAGCCGTGCCCAGTCAGCCAGGGCCGCCAATACGTCGCCGACTTCCAGAACGGGGACACCCGGAGCAACGCCCACTGGCACTGCTTCGCAGAGAACGGCAGCAGCACCTCGGCTCAGAGCATGGGCGATGTGTTCGTGGCCGTCGCCGGTTGCCGTGCGCACCGCCACGAAAACGCGGCCCTGGCAGGGGCCGCGCGAGTCGTATGCGAAGCCGGTGTAGCTCGCCTCCGTTGGCCAGTGAGGCGAAGGCCGCACTCCGGTGGCCTCCAGCAGCTCCCCGAGGCTGATCATCGGTCCCGACCCTCGGTGGGCGCCTCAGTCACCTTTCGCATGGGGCCGTTCCACGCCTCCGTGGTTGCCATCCTCCCGATGGCCATGGCCAGCCCCATTGGCAGACGGCGCCGATTGGGCACCTGGGGGTGTTACGCGACAGCACTGCTACCACTTCTCCCGCAGTCCTCGCTCGATCTCCCGCTGGGCCTCACGTTCGGCGATCGCCTGCCGCTTGTCGTAGGCCCGGCGGCCCTTGGCCAGCGCTATCTCCAGCTTGGCCCTGCCCCGCTTAAGATACAGACGGGTGGGCACGATGGTGTAGCCTCGCTGCGCCACCTGTCCCCCCAGGCGGCCGATCTCATCGCGGTGCAGCAGGAGCCGCCGTGGCCGCGTGGGGTCATGGTTGGCGTATCCCCCCCGGGTGTAGGGAGCGATGTGCATGTCGTACACCCAGGCTTCTCCCTCCTTGATCTGGACGTACGCCTGACGCAGGTTCACCTTCCCCTCCCGAATGGACTTGATCTCGCTTCCCTTCAGGGAAAGGCCGGCCTCGTACGTATCCTCCAGGGCGTAGTCGTGCCGGGCCCGCCTGTTCTCGGCCACCACCTTGATGCCCTCGTTCAGTCTGCCCTCTCCTTCAGATAGAGCACTGCCGCCTCCAGCGGCTCGTCCACCTCGGTCTCCGGGTCATCCGCTACCGTGATGTCCGGCTCCAGCCCTTCCCCTTGGATCAGGCGGTCATCCGGTGTATACCACAGGGCGGTCGTCACCCGAATCTGGGAGCCGTCGCTGAGGTCGAAAGCGTACTGGACCGATCCCTTGCCGAAGGTCCTCGTGCCGATCACCGTGCCCCGGCCCAGAGCCTGGACTGCTCCGGCCACGATCTCGGAAGCAGAGGCACTGCCTTCGTTCACTAACACTACTAGCTCCATGTCAGTCGCCAGCCCGCCTTCGTGGCTGCCATAGGCTTTCTCCGGCACCTCGCGGCCTCTCTCCACCACCACCGTGCCTCGGTCCAGGAACTCGTCGGCCACCGACACGGCCTGGTCAAGGTATCCGCCCGGGTTCCCCCGTAGATCAAGGATCAGTGCCGTGACGCCAGCCCGCCTAGCCTGCCGAAGCTGATCCCGCAGCTGTGCCGTCGCCCGGCCGTTAAAGTCCGAAAGGGCCAAGTGCCCGATCCCGCCCTCGAGCACCTCGAGCGTGACCGTAGGTATCTCAATCTCCCGGCGTTCCAGGAGCCGGGTGAAGGTGCTTTCCACGCCCGGACGGCGGAACTCGATCTCGACGTGAGTGCCCTCTGGCCCCCTGATGCGCGACACCACCTCGTATAGCCCCACCCCCGCCATGTCCTCGCCATCCACGCTGAGGATCACGTCGCCAGGCCGGAGGCCAGCCTCATCCGCGGGACTGCCCGCGAAGACGACCGCGATCTCCACGTATCCGTGGGCGCCGTAGCGGACCGAAGCGCCAATCCCACGGTAGTAGCCGGATGAGTCTTCCCTGTCCAGCCGGGCGAATTCGGGCGCGATCAGGCCAGTAGCCGGGTCTCCCAGCGCCCGTAGCAGCCCGCGCGCGGCCCCTCGGTGCACTTCCTCCTCCGGTGGCACGTCACCCACGAAGTCCCGTTCTACGATGGTCCAAGCTTCCCAGAATAGGCCGAAACCCTCAATAGGCCGGGAGGGCGTGGGGGTGCGGGCGATGCTGCCTGCCGCGATCCCGCCGGCCGCGAACCCGGTGCACGAGAGGACGAAGGCAGCCCCGGCTCCAGCGAGGAACACGCCCACGCGCCGCAGCAGTCCGCTCACGGAGCCCCCCTACGGGCCATGGGCCGTTCCTGAGCATCAGGCACCCTCTTTGCCCCCAGGAGCTCGAGCCCCTCGTTCAGAATGGCATCCTCATCGCTGGCCATCCCCTCCACCACCACGTCCGGCTCTAGCCCTACTCCGTCTATCTTCCTCCGATCCGGCGTCAGCCACACCGATGCCGTCACGTGCAAGCTGCTGCCGTCGCTCAACTCGTAGGCCAGCTGGACCGAGCCCTTCCCTCTGGTAGTCCGGCCCACCAGCAAGGCCCGGCCTTGGTCCTGAAGAGCACCCGCCAGGATCTCGGCAGCGCTGGCCGTGCCCTCGTCCACCAAGACCACCAGCGGTTCGCTTACCGTCACCCGCGGGCGGACACTAAAGCGGCGCTCGTTGCCGGCAGCATCCACTTCGTACACGACCGCTCCGCTCCTGAGAAACCGACTGGACACCTCCACGGCCGATTCCAGCAGTCCTCCCGGGTTTCCCCGCAGGTCCAACACCAGCATAGCGGCACCGTCATGCCGGACGCTGGCCAAGGCGCGCTGGACCTCGGCCGGTGTGCGCTCGCTGAAAAGCACAATCTTCACGTAGCCGACGGGAGGCTCGGTGTCCTCCAGTAGCATGTACTCCACGCTGGGTTGCGGAATCTCGGCGCGCTCCACCGTGAACTCCAGGGTAGTGCCCGTCTCGGGCCGGTACACGCTCAGGGTCACGCTGGTCCCTACAGGGCCCCGTATCCAGGAGACCGCCAGGTCCACGGTCGCTCCCTCCGGGAGCTCCACCCCATCCACCGCCAGCAGCCGATCCCCGTCCTTGACGCCGGCGCGGTCGGCCGGTGTGTCAGGCAGTGGCCGCAGGTAGAGCAGCCCCTCCATCTCGTAGACCCAGGCGCCCACGCCGCCGAAAGCCCCGCGCAGGCGGTCGCGCTCGATGGTGTGTGCCACTGGGCGCACCAGCCGGGTGTAGGGGTCCTTCAAGGTCTCCAGAGCTCCGTCAATGGCTCCGTAGACCAGCTCTCTGTCGTCCGGGACTTGCCCGTAGAAGTACCGCTCTACGTAGCCCCAGACCTCCCACACCAAAGGTATGCCAGTGTCGGCCCTGACCTCCGGCTGCCGCAGCCACGAGACGCTGAAGCCAGCAAGGAAGCCAGTGGCGACGACAACCATCGCCATGCAGGCCATCGCCCATCTGCGCCTCATCCACCTGCCTCCTCGTCCCGTGAGCGACACCAAAACGGACCCTTCCCGCCGTCCCTGGCCCGGCTCTTCCGACGTTCCAACTTCACCCCCGTAGCATGGCTCCCACGATCACATCTACCGCGGCCTCTTCGTCCAAGCCCCGGGCCATGAGCGTCTCCAGTTCCTTCTTATTGACCGTGCCTATGGCAGCCTCGTGCGTGACATACGCCGAGTCATTCCGCACTCTCACTACCGGCGTTGCCCCGGCCATCGCCCGATCTCGCACTATCTCGACGCAATCCACGTGTCCCCGCGATTCAGGCGCATTGCCTTCGGTGGTAGCCAGTACCTCGCTGGTGGCATCCTCTCGCACCGCGATGCGAGACTTGGCCAGACCGCGGGCCCCGCGGCCGTTGAGTTTGATGGTCTCCACAATCCGTAACCGGTCATCGCCGTATCCGTGCGCCCGCACCATCAGTTCCGCTCGGCCCTTTGCACCCACCTCGACCGTGTAGTCAAACTCCAGAGAACCGATGCGCCCCTCGGTGAGGGTGAACTCCGAGAGGTACGCGCCTGCCTCCTGCACCACAATCTTCCCGTGCGGAACCACCCGGGCACCGCTCCGCTCCCCATGGAAGTGCGTCTCGCTGTAGCGCATGCGAGCCCCGCTGCCCACTAGAACCTCGGCCTCCATCAGATGGAGCACTTCCACCGAGTTCGGGAAGGTGCAGTGTGCCAGGAACTCCACGCTGGCCCCCTCCCCAATCTCGAAGACGGGCAGGATGCGCTGCACTCCTCGCTCCGGCAGAACGCCAAAGCACAGATGGACCGGCAACTCGACTCTCGTGCCCGGCGCCACCCTCACCCGTGCCGACACCCCGTCTTCCAGCTGGTCGGCCCGCATCTCCACACCTGGCAGCTCATGAGTGCTCAACACCGTATTCCCCGAGACCACCATGCTGGCGAATCTCGGCGACAGAAGGTGCTCCCCACTCCCACCGGCCCGCTCGTAACTCCGGACGATGGCCTCGAACTCATCGGCTACCGTGAATGGTCGCCGCCCCGCTCTAGACGCGTTCATAGTCGGCAGGCTCCTCGACTTCCTGAGCGACGTCGCAGATCCCACAGCGATCGCGGTAGTGTCTCTGCACGTGCTCAGGCTCGCCCGTGATGACTATCTCTCCGGCGCAGATGAGAGAGGCCCGGTCGGCGATCTCCACCATCTCCTCCCGATGGGTAATGAGCAGGAGAGCTATGCCTCGGTCCCTCATCACGGTGAACAGACGGCGAATGTCGCTTATGGAGAGCACGTCCACTCCCGAGTCGGGTTCGTCCAGAATGGCCAGCCTGGGTTGCATGGCGTAGACCGCCGCCAGCTCGATACGCTTTCGTTCTCCTCCTGAGAGGCTGGCGTCCACACTCCGGCTCAGGTAAGACGAGGGATCCAGGGCAACGTACTCCAGGGCTTCTCGCAAGAGTTGCTCGGAGGGATCACGCATCCCCAGCCGCAGGTAGTCCCGCACGGAGAGCCCTTCGAACCGCGCCGGCTCCTGCCAAGCCAGGGTCATACCCAGCCGAGCCCGCTCCGTCATGGAAAGGCCCGTTATCTCCTGACCACCGAACAGAACCCGTCCCGTACTCGGATGGTACCCGGCGCTGCCCATGAGCATGTAGGCCATGGTAGACTTCCCGGAGCCGTTGCGCCCGAGCAGGCAGTGGATCTCGGCCTCGGCAACCTCCAGGTTGACTCCATGGAGAATCTCCACTCCCTCCCGCTCCAGGTGTACGTCCTCCACCCGAAGCAGCGCTCCCACTTCCATGTCTACCCCTCCGCCTCTGCCACCAGACCCTTCTCCGCCAGCCTCAGCGCTGCCAGCCGCGGCAGCCGAGTGCGAGTAGCATCCCTATCCCGCATGATAGCCGCAACCGATCGCAGCGCCCAAAGCAGCAGGCCCTGCCAGTCGTGAGTGCGAGACGCGTCCAGCCACAGCTGCCCTCGGCCCAGTCGCGCCACTCCCGGCAACGCCTGCTGCAGGTCCCTCGCCTGCAGGGGCGACACGTCCATCCGGATGTAGAACTGATCGTCCTCCCGGCCAATGGCCGTCGCCCCTAGCTCCTGGGCCAGCACTTTGACCCGCGCCTGGTAGAGCAATCGCTCCGCGTCGGGTGGCACCGGCCCGAACCGATCATGGAGCTCGGCCTCGAAGGCATCTACTTCTTCCTCGGTGGCCAGTGAACCCAGCTGGCGATAGAGAGCCAGGCGAAGCCCGGCATCCGCCACGTAGCTCTCCGGTAGCTCGGCCTTCAGCGGCAGGCTGAGCTGCAGGCTCGGCTGCAGCGGCCGCAGGAACGCCTCCAGGGTGCGGTCGCCTAGTACCCCCGTGTCGCCCATAGCCACCCGCCGCTCGGCCACTGCCTGGGCCAGCAGCCGGGTGTACAGGTCAAACCCGATGGCCGAGATGTGCCCCGACTGCCGACGTCCCAGGATATCCCCTGCGCCTCGGATCTCGAGGTCCCTCATGGCGATCTGCAGCCCCGACCCCAGTTCCGATGCCTCGGTGATAGCCCGCAGGCGCTGCCGGGCCACATCGGTCAGGCCCTGGCCGGGCGAGAATAGCAGATAGGCATAGGCGCGCACCGCCCCTCGGCCCACCCGGCCCCGCAACTGATACAGCTGAGCCAGGCCAAACCGGTCGGCATGGTTGATGATGATGGTGTTGGCGTTCGGTATGTCTAGACCGCTCTCGATGATGGTGGTGCATACCAGAACGTCTACATCGCCGGCGAGGAAGCTCTCCATCACCCTGGCCAACTCATTCTCGGGAAGCTGCCCATGCGCCACCGCCACCCTCGCCTCCGGCACCAGCCGACGCACTCGGGCGGCGACACCTGCGATTCCCATCACGCGATCGTGCACCACGAAGACCTGCCCGCCCCTGGCCAGCTCTCGCCGGATGGCCCGCTCTACCAGCCCATCGTCCCAGGGAGAGGCCTGAGTCCACACCGCCAGCCGGTCCTCCGGCGGGGTGTCAATGGTGCTCATATCCCGGAGACTGCTGAGGGCCATGTTCAGTGTCCTCGGGATGGGGGTAGCCGTCATAGTCAGAACGTCCACCTCCTTCCTCAGTCGCTTGAGGTGCTCCTTGTGCCGTACGCCGAACCGCTGCTCCTCGTCTATGACGACCAGGCCCAAGTCTCTGAACTGCACATCCCTTTGAATCAGGCGATGGGTGCCGATCACCACGTCCACGTCTCCGCGCTTCAGGCCCTCGAGCACTCGCGCCTGCTCTCGGTCGGAACGGAGCCGTGATAGCACCTCCACCGTCACCGGGAAGGTAGCCAGGCGCCGCCGAAACGTCTCGTAGTGCTGCTGAGCCAGGACCGTGGTAGGCACCAGTACCGCGACCTGCTTGCCGTTGGTGACCGCCTTGAAAGTGGCCCGGAGGGCCACCTCGGTCTTGCCATAGCCGACGTCCCCGAAGATGAGCCGGTCCATAGGCTGCTTCGCCTGCATGTCGGCCTTCACCTGTGCCAGAGCTCGAAGCTGGTCCTCAGTCTCCTCGTAAGGAAAAGCCGCCTCCAGTTCCCTCTGCCATGCATCATCGGGCCCAAAGGCGTACCCCTCCGCCACGCTCCTGGCCGCGTACAGCTCCAGTAGCTCGTCGGCGATCTGCTCGACCGCCCGGCGCGCGCGTGCCTTGGCCTCCTGCCAATCCGCCCCGCCCAGCCCGCTGAGCGGAGGCTCGGCGTCGGATGCACCCACATAGCGGCTGACACGGTCAACCTGGTACGTGGGCACGTACAGGCGGTCGCCCCCGGCATACTCGATCTCCAGGTACTCCCGCTCCACCCCGTCCAGGCTGAGCCGGCGAAGGCCAGTGTACCGCCCCACGCCGTGCTCCACGTGGACCACGTAGTCACCCGGCTCCACATCAATGGTGAACTTGTCCGCCGCCCGACGCCGTGGCCGGCTACGAGCAGGCCGGCTCCAGCCGAAGACCTCCGTATCGGTGAAGAGCGAGATCTGCCCGGCACCCGGCACTCGCATGGCCCATCCTTCGGGGTATGAGCCCTGGACCAATTGCAGGCCACGGACGGGCTCCACGATCTGATCTGTGGCCACGACAGCATGGCCCCGCTCGCCGGCCAGCTCGGCCAGCCGGCTCGCCTGTCGGGTCACCACTATCGCGGCCCCACGGGCGGCGGTTTGCGTCAGCGTGTCCACCGCCAACCGCACTTGCCCCGCCATCCGAGGCACCGGAGAGAACACGTCGCGCAGGCTGACGCCCTCAGGGCCGCCTCCGGCACCCAGCTCCAATTGCAGACGCGCCTCCAGTCGCTCCTTCAGGTCCGTCCAGCTGAGGACCGGCGGCACCAGCCCCCGAGGGATGTCGCCCACGCTCTCGCCTCTCTCTCGGGCCTGCTCCGCCTCAGCCAGGAACTCCTCTGCCGCGTCGTCGGCGAAGGCGAGCTCCTCCACCACTACTAGCGTCTCGTCGGGCAGGTAGTCCAGCAGCGAATGCCTCTCGCGGTACAGATAGCCCAGGTAGAGGCCGAAGGCCCGCGGCAGCTGGCCCATCCGCAGATGCTCCAGGTCACGCTCCCAATCGGCCACCGCCGCCGCGTGACAACCGTCGCACCGAATCGCCTCCAGCGCAGCCACCCCTGCCATGTCTAGTTCCGCTTGAGCTTCGCCGGCTGGGGTCAGCACCACTCGCTCGCAGGCTTCCACGGTGCGCTGGGTCTCGGGGTCGAACCAGCGGATGGTGTCCACCATGTCACCAAAGAAGTCCAGCCTGAGCGGCCTCGGCTCGGTGACGGGGTACACGTCAAGGATGCCGCCTCGGCGGCTGAAGGTGCCGGGCACTTCGGCCACCGCCTCCTGGCGATATCCGCCCGAACCCAAATAGGCAGCTAGGTCGGTCAGGGACTGCGGAGAGCCCGGGCGCAGCGTCCGCATTCGGTCCCGCAGAGCCGAAGGGTGAGGAAGCGGCGTGAGCAGAGCCTGCACCGATGATACCACCACCACACGCTCGCGGGTGGCCCCAAGCAGGGAGACCAGCACTCGCAGGCGCCCTCCTACGGTGGCCGGGCTCCAAGGGACCTTCTCAAAGGGCAGGGCCTCCGGGGCGGGGAATAGCGCCGTCCTCTCGGGCAGCCAGCAGCCGATCTCCTCCGCTAACTGACGAGCTCTCTCTACCGAGTCCGTGAGCACCAGCAGCGGACGGTCCAGGTCTTCCGCCAGAGCCGAGACCACCAACGCCCTGGCGGGCTGTATCGTGCCCGTTGATCCGCCGCTCTGGCCCCTAGCCAACTCGGCCACCAACTCACGGTACTCCGGCACTTGCCGCAGCAGCCGCGCCAACGCTCCGAAGTTGTGCATTACCCTAGAACCTGTTGAACTCATTCATGGCTGCTTCCAGACCTCGCCCCAGCGCCGTCTCCACGGCCGCCACCGCCCGGTCCAGCAGCGCCTCCAACTGCGCTCGCTCGTCGGGGCCGAAGGTGCTGAGCACAAAGTCGCGCACGCCTTCGTCATTCGGCCGCCCGATGCCCACCCTCAGGCGGGGGAACTCATTGGTGCCCAGAGCATCTATCACCGATTGCACCCCCCGGTGGCCGGCGGCGCTCCCCGATGGCCGTAGTCGCAGCCGCCCGAAGGGCAGGTCAACATCGTCATGCACCAGAAGCAGATCGCTTGGACTGAGCCCATGCCGTGCCAGAGCCCGAGCCACCGGCCTGCCGCTGAGGTTCATGTAGGTCAGCGGCTCCATCAGCTCAATTCGCCGCTCGGCCACCCGACCAACGGCGCGGCGCGACTGATCGCGCGGGCGATTCCACTGGAGCCGCCACCGCGCCGCTAGCCTCTCTACCACCATGAATCCCACGTTATGTCGAGTGCAGCGATACTCCGGGCCCGGGTTCCCCAGCCCCACCACCAGCGCAGTAACGGGCTCGGGTGAGCCTGCCATCCCCTGCACTCGCCTCACTCGCTGCAGCACTTCGCGCATCGGCTCGGTCCTTGCACGCCCTCAAACACCTAGAGGGGCCGGTCGTCTCGATCCGGCCCCTCTAGCAAGTATACCATCGCCCAGGATTATTGGCCCGTCAGCCTGACAGTGTAGCAGGTCAGAGTCGGGAGCACGGAATTCCCCCGGCACTGCCGCTCAGGCCCTTCGTGCCCTCAGATCACGAAAGCAAGGCCCGACTGCATCCTACGCCCGCCTTCCTTCGAGCAGTGCGTGCGCCCACGCGCTCCCTGTCCTCAAGTGCCCACCACGCCTGGTGGCGCTCGCTCCTCAAGGGGGATCGGGCATCCTCAGCATGTGGGTCGGCCCCGTGCGAGCGTTGCCCGAATCCGCTCGTCCTCCCAATCCCGAGCTCGTACCCATGACGGCGCCGCAGCTGAGCGTCGCAGGAACGCGGCCTCGGGCGGAGCTTCAGGCAGAGCAGCAACGGCACGGAGTGTCTCCCGCCATGGCTCTGTGGCGGCTGGCCGTCCAGACTGCTCTGGGCTTGCCGAACCCACGGGCAGTAGGACGTAGGAGCTGGCTGTGGCAGCTCGCTTGGCGCCTAGAGGGCTGGGT
This sequence comes from Anaerolineae bacterium, assembly GCA_013178015.1. Classification (NCBI taxonomy): domain Bacteria; kingdom Bacillati; phylum Chloroflexota; class Anaerolineae; species Anaerolineae bacterium. The sequence continues at coordinate 8,363 of JABLXR010000036.1, read as the reverse complement.
CCTCGCCGGGAGACCTTTGCGGCGAGCCTAGGCGGAATTGGCCTGCTGCAGACTGGCTAGTCACGGCAGAGCGGGCGGCCGTGGGGGCTAAGCCCCTCTCGATTGTGAGCCGCCTCCCGTCAACGGCGCACCATCATGTGGTACAGAGTCAACGCCAATTGCCGAACCAGGGCCAGCACCCCGACCACCGCGAAGGCACCTACCGCCACGAGCGCCCCGTTGACCACTGCCGATCCCACTCCGCGGAAGGCACTGGAGATCCCCGTGGCTTCCACCACCTCTGAGATCGCGCCCGTCACCAGTTCCACCACCGCGTCGCCAGTGCCCTGCCGCGGGTCAGCCGTTGTTGGCAATGCGGTGGGCCCAGCAGTGAGAGAGCTGGTGCTGGTGGCGGCGACGGTAGGACTGCCCACTGAAGGCAGCTCGATGACCACCGTCGGCGTGGGCGGCACTGGCGTGGGGGTGAGCGTGGGCCCTGCCTCCGCCGTAGCCGTCAGCACCTCCGGCGGCGTCCCGGTAACCGTCGGGGTCTCAGTCTCGGCCGGTGCGGTGTTGGCTACCACCACCTGGCGCACCACGTCCTCGATGTAGTTGCCGGTCTCGTCCACCACCACGAGCCGCAAGCTGTAGCTTCCATCCGGAACCGCGCGGGTGTTCCATTCCACCAGCACCCCGTCCCGCACCTGGGTGGGTCGGGTATCGCCGATGACCACCCAGTTGGACCCGGGCTCTACAGCGTATTCCACCTTATAGAAGCTGAAGCGGGGATGCAGTGCCGTGCCCGTGACCACCACGATCTCCCGCACGGTGGCGCCCGGCTGCGGTGAGCTGATGTCGGCTACCGACTCCTGCGCCAGCGCCCCCAAGGGCCAGAGAAGTAGGCACACTATCATCCAGGCCAGGCAGAAGACCACCCGGCCCCAACTGGCCTTCATCCGCACCGGACTACCCCCAGCGAGACTCCGACTGGCCCCACTTCAGTCGCGCCAGCGGCGGTAGACGAGCGAGGCGTTCTGCCCTCCAAAGCCAAACGCGTTCACCAGCACCGTCTTGACCTCAGTCTTCACGTTCTCGTGCACCGCGTTGACGATACACTCAGGGTCCTTCTGGCGCAGATTCAACGTACCGGGGATGATCCCCTCCCGAAGAGCCTGCACGGCCACCACAGAGGAGATGGCGCCTGCCGCCCCCAGCGTGTGACCAAGCGCGTGCTTGTTCGAAGACACAGGCACGTTCGGGGCCGCCTCCCCGAATACAGCGGCGATGGCTCGGCTCTCCGAGATGTCATTGAGCGGCGTGCCGGTTCCGTGAGCGCACACGTAAGAGACGGCCTCCGGCGAGACCTCACCACGTGCTAGCGCCGCTCGCATGGCTTTGGCCGCCCCTGTCCCGTCCGGGTCTGGCGCTGCCACGTGGTAGGCATCCGCAGTGACACCATAGCCCAGCAGCTCCGCCAGGATGCGGGCCCCTCGGGCCCGAGCATGCTCCTCGCTCTCCAGCAGCAATACTGCCGCCCCCTCCGCCAGCACCGTCCCATCCCGGTCCACATCGAACGGCCGACAGGTCAGGCTCATGTCATCGTAGCGCCGAGAGAGAGCACCAAGCCGCCCGAACGACGCCACCGCGAGAGGAGTGGTGACCGACTCGGAGCCACCCGCTAGCGCCAGATCGAGAGCCCCGGCCGAGATCCTGTCAAAGGCATCCCCCACCGCGATACACCCAGTGGCGCACGCACCCACGGGACAGAGAACCGGTCCCTGCACCCCCAGGGCTATCGAGACCAGGCACCCTGCCATGTTGCCGATCACCGAAGGGATCAGCATAGGGCTGACCTTGCGCGGGCCCGACGCTGCCAGCGTCTGGGACTCGCGCTCAATCACAGGCACGCCGGCGATGGCGGATCCGATGATGATCCCCATGCGGTCCCGGTCCACGTCCTCCAGGTCCAGGCCAGCATCGCTCACCGCGTCAGTTGAGGCGGCCAGCGCAAACTGAGCGAAGCGCTCCATCCGCCGCGACTGCTGGCGGTCCATGTAGCGCGTTGCGTCGAACCCCTCCACTATCCCGGCTACCCGGGCGGGGTAACCGTCCGTATCCCAGTCGCGGATAGGCTGTATGCCACACTCGCCGGCCAGTAGGCGGCGCCACAGCTCCCCCACGGCATTGCCCAGGGGCGACACTACGCCCATGCCCGTGACCACGACCCGGTGCCTCTCGTTGCGAGGGGAAGGCATATGCAAGGCGTACTCCAACAGAATTGAGCCGGCCAGTCGAGCCGCCTCGGAGCGCCGCTAGTCTATCATGGGCTCAACTCCGTTGACAAAGGTGCGCCTGCCGGGCTAGGATGGTGTATTCTCCTTGGCGCGATGCTTGGGTCAGTCCGCCGGGCACTATACGCCGGTCCGGGCCGCGGCTTTCCGCCGGGAGGGGCCGCAGACGGTGCCAGAGCGCTGCTCGGAGCACATTGGGGGGATACAGTGATTCGGATAGTGACAGACAGCACCGCGAACGTCCCTACCGCCGTAGTGGAGCGCTACGGCATCGAGGTCGTGCCGCTTCGCGTCATCTTCCCCGACATCACCTACCGGGATCAGGTGGACATCACCGCGGAGGAGTTCTACCGGCTGCTTCCACACTGCGAGACCCTCCCCACCACCTCTCAGCCACCCGCCAGCGAGTTCGAGGATGCCTTTCGCCGCCTGAGCCAGGATGGTAGCCAGGTGATCGCCATCCTCATCTCCAGCAAGCTTAGCGGCACAGTGGCCTCGGCGACGGCTGCCCAGCGAGCCCTGCCTGACTTGCCCGTTACCGTCTTCGACTCCTGGACTACCTCGGCCCTACAGGCTTTCATGGTAGAGCACGCCGCCGAGAAGGCCGCGCAGGGAGCGACCATGCAGGAGGTGGTCCAGGACCTCGAGGTCCTGAAAGCTCGTTCGCAGATACTCTTCACCATAGAAACGTTCAGGTACTTGCAGAAGGGAGGCCGGATCGGGAACGCCAGCGCCCTGGCGGCCTCCGTTCTCCGCATCCAGCCCATCCTCACCCTCAACCAAGGGGTGGTGGATGTCTGGGGCAAAGTCCGCGGTAAGCGCAGAGCGCTTCAGGTCATGATGGAAACAGCACGCGAACGCGGAGGTACGGGCGAGGGGCTCAGAGTCGCCGTCGTTCACGCCTCGGCGCCGGACGTGGCAGCAGAGATGGCTGACGATGTCACTCGGCAGCTCCAGTGCCCCCGGCCGGAGCTGATGCAGATTAGCCCGGTGATCGGTACTCATGTGGGGCCAGGAGCTATCGGCCTGGGCTACTACCACCGGGACTGGCTATAGGCAGCGGCAGGCAGAGGCGCCGCCGGTGTGGCGGGCGCCTTTGCTCAGAGTCTCGAGTCTATCTATAATGGGCCCTGTTACGGCAGAGTTCCCGACGAGGGGAGCGGCTTGAGCCCGCTCCCCTCACTTCTTAATGGGCAGCAGGCACCTGTACTCAGCGCGCGAGGTCCCCTGATGCAGGAACGATTCGCGGTGGCTTGTGGCACCGGCAAGATGGAGTTCACTCTCCCCCCCGGGATGAGAGCCGACGTGGTTCGGCCCAGGCTGGGGAACGCGGTGGACTTGCCCAGTGCGGCCCAGGCTGCCCTTATGCAGCCGGTGTCAGGCCCCTCGCTGGCGGAGCTCGCCCGTCCCGGGCAGCGGGTCTGCATCGTCTTCACTGACGCCACCCGGGACGTTCCCGACCAGATTCTGGTCTCGGCGCTGCTGGCGCAGCTTCATGAAGCCGGCATACGGCGCCAGGACGTGGTTCTCCTCTGCGGCGTCGGCATGCATCGCCCGAGCACACCGGAGGAGAAGGCTGCTAAGCTCGGCGCCGACGTCGCGTCGTCTTACCGTATCCTCGACTCGGAGCCTCGGTCGGTGAGCGACCTGGTCCATCTGGGCGACCACGACGGCATCCCCCTGTGGGTTAGCCGGCCTGCCGCTGAGGCTGACTTGCTTCTAGCCACGGGCATCGTGGAGCCGCATCAGTACGCCGGCTTCTCGGGCGGGCGTAAGACGGTGGCCATCGGCGCTGGGGGCGAGCCCACCATAGCCGCCACCCACTCGCCCTCGATGATCGAGCGCGACGGTGTCAGGTTAGGGAACCTGGCGGACAACCCCTTCCACCTAGCGCTCGTCGAATCCGCTCGAAGAGCTGGGCTTCGGTTCGTGATCAACGTAGTCAGGGATGGCGCCGGCAATGTAGTTGAGGTAGCCGCCGGTGAGCCTCAGGCGACCTTGGAGCACCTGGCGGCCCGGGCGCGCCAGCTATACGAGGTCCAGCTCGACCGGCGTTACGACATCGTTGTGGCCGGCGTGGGTCACCCCAAGGATGCCAACATCTACCAGGCGTCGCGCGCCGTCACCTACACCTACTTCGCCCCTAGCCCGGTCCTGGCCCCCGGGGGCGTCATCATCATTCCCGCCCCCTGTGCCGAGGGGGTCGGTCAGGGCGTCGGCGAACAGCGGTTCGCTGCCGCCATGCGCGCACACCCCGGCCCCGACCAGGTCGTGAGCGCGCTCCGCCACCGAGTCACCCTGGCAGGGGAGCAGCGCTCCTACCTGCTGGCTAGAGCCTTACAGGGGTGCAGAGTGATATTCGTGGGTACCGAGGCGGGTGAGGAGGTTGAGGCGTGCCACATGACGGCGGCACCCTCGATGGAAGAGGCCTTCCACCTCGCCCGGCAGTGGACGCGACCGGACGCTGACGTGCTGGTAGCTCCGCACTCTCTTCTGACCGTGCTGCGAGGCCCCGACGGCCCTTGAGCGCGGGAGCAAGACCTGCAGGAGTCGAGTTCAGATGGCCGGTGATATGACCGAGTTCCTCCGATCCAACCTGGATCCAGAGCAGTTCGCCAAGCTGCAGCGCATCGGCAACGACGAAGTCAACCACTTCGTGGCTCGCTTCGTCGAGCTGTGCCGCCCCGACACCGTCTTCGTCGCCACCGACGACCCGGCGGATATCGAGTACATTCGTCAAGCTGCGCTGCGCGACGGTGAGGAGGCCCCCCTGGCCACCCCCGGCCATACCTACCACTTCGACAGCCCTCTGGACCAGGCCCGCGATCGCAAGAACACCCGGCTTCTGCTGCCCCGAGGCCTAGAACTGGGACCTCAGTTCGAGACACTGGATCGGGACGAAGGCCTGGCCGACATCATGGAACGCTTGGCCGGGATCATGCGTGGACACACGCTCTACGTTCGCTTCTTTTCCTTGGGACCGGTGCGGTCGCCTTTCAGCATCCTGGCCGTGCAACTGACCGACTCCGCCTACGTAGCACACAACGAAGACCTTCTGTACCGCCAGGCCTACAACGAGTTCGTCCGCCTGGGCAAGGATGCGACCTTCTTCCGCTTCGTGCATTCGGCCGGCGAGCTGGAGAACAACGTCAGCAGGAACATAGAACAGCGGCGGGTGTTCATCGACATCGAGGACAATACCGTCTACAGCGCCAACACCCAGTATGGCGGCAACACTATCGGCCTGAAGAAACTGGCCATGCGCCTGGCCATTAAGAAGGCCTCCGCAGAGGGCTGGCTCTGCGAGCACATGTTCGTGATGGGTGTGCGCGGCCCGGGGGGGCGAGTAAGCTACTTTACCGGCGCCTACCCCTCTCTGTGCGGCAAGACCTCGACCTCTATGCTGGCCGGCGAGACCATAGTGGGAGACGACATCGCCTACCTACGCAACGTGGATGGCGTGCTCCGGGCCGTCAACGTGGAGAAGGGCATCTTCGGCATCATTCAGGGAGTCAACGAGCAAGACGACCCCATCCTCTGGAAGGCGCTTCACTCCCCCGGAGAGGTGATCTTCTCCAACGTCCTCGTCACCGAGGATGGTTACCCCTACTGGCTGGACAAGGGGACGCCTGTGCCCGATCGAGGGATCAACCACACGGGGCCCTGGTTCCCGGGCAAGCTGGACAAAGGCGGCAAGGAGATTCCTCCTTCGCACCCGAACGCCCGCTTTACCCTCTCCCTGCAGCTGCTCGAGAACACCGACCCGGCGCTCGACGACCCGCAGGGGGTCGAGGTGGCAGGCATCATCTACGGCGGCCGCGACTATGACACCTGGGTCCCAGTCGAGGAAGCCTTCGACTGGGTCCACGGCATCGTGACCAAGGGAGCAGCGCTCGAGTCCCAGACCACGGCCGCCACGCTGGGGGCCGAGGGCGTGAGGGAGTTCAACCCCATGTCGAACCTGGACTTCCTCTCTATCCCGATCGGCCGCTACGTCGCCGACAACCTGCGCCTGGGGCAGAGCCTGGCCCGGCCTCCGCGCATCTTCTCGGTCAACTACTTCCTTCAGGACGAGGAAGGCCGCTGGCTCAACAGCAAGCTGGACAAGCGAGTGTGGCTGAAGTGGATGGAACTGAGGGTCCACGACGAAGTCGAAGCCATCCGCACTCCCACCGGCTTCATCCCGCTCTATGAGGACCTGGTTCGCCTGTTCCAGGAGGTGCTGGGTCGGGACTATGCCCGCGAGGAATACGACAGGCAGTTCACCTTGCGGGTGCCCCAGAACCTGGCCAAGATAGAGCGCATCTCGGCCATCTACCGCCAGCAGGTGCGCGAGACCCCGCCCGTGCTTCTGGAAGTCCTTGAGGAGCAGAGGCGCCGGCTTGAGGAGGCGTGCGCCGCATTGGGTGACCAGATCCGGCCCTATGAGATGGCGTGCAGCTAACCCCGTGGCCGAGAGCTAGCCGCCGGAGGTGACACAACATGAATGACGTACAAGAACTCCTGAGCAAGGCTCAGAAGCCCAGCGAAGACGCCATGCGCCTTCACCCCTTCTACCGGGGCAAGACTCAGACGGCACCCAAGTGTGTGGTACGGGATCTGGACGACTTCAGTATATGGTACACGCCCGGCGTGGCTGCGCCCTGCCGTGCCATCGAGAAGGACCCGGAACTGGTATTCGAGTTCACCAACAAGGCCAACCGCGTCGCCGTGATCAGCGACGGCACTCGCGTGCTCGGCCTGGGCGACATAGGGCCCGAGGCCGGCCTACCGGTGATGGAGGGCAAGGCCCTCTTGTTCAAGTACCTGGGCGGCGTGGACGCCGTGCCCATCTGTCTCCAGACCAAGGATCCGGATGAGATCATCCGTACTGTCAAGCTACTGCAACCTGCCTTCGGCGGCGTCAACCTGGAGGACTTCGCCCAGCCCAAGTGTTTCCGCATTCTGGATGAGCTCCGCGCCGACCCCGAGGTGACTATCCCCGTCTGGCACGATGATCAGCAGGGGACGGCAACGGTCCTCCTCGCCGGGCTCATCAATGCCCTGCGGCTGGTGGGCAAGACGATGGGCGACATTCGAGTGACTATGATCGGATTCGGCGCCGCCAACGTGGCCACCCTTCGACTCATGGAGGCCAGCGGCTTCGACATCGGCAACCTGGTGGCGGTGGACAGCCGCGGCGTCATCCACTCCGGGCGATCCGATCTCGAGGCCCAGAAGCATGAATTTCGGGACAAGTGGCGGGTGGCGCTGGAGAGCAATCGCGCCGGTGTCCGAGGGGGGGCCGCGGAGGCGCTCGAAGGCGCGGATGTCTGCATTGGCTTCTCCCGTCCCGGCCCCGGGGTGATCAAGCCGGAATGGATCCGCCGAATGGCGCCTGATCCCATCGTCTTCCCCTGCGCCAACCCCGTCCCAGAGATCTGGCCCTGGGAGGCCAAGGACGCGGGCGCCCGCGTGGTGGGCACGGGCAGGTCGGACTTCCCCAACCAGCTCAACAACTCCCTCGGCTTTCCCGCCATATTCCGGGGCGCCTTGGACGTGCGGGCCAGGACTATCAGCGACGGCATGTGCCTGGCTGCCGCCCAGGCCATCGCCGACTACGCCACCGAAGCCGGTCTCGCCGACGATCGCATCGTCCCCTCCATGACCGAAGGCGAAGTGTTCCTCCACGAAGCGGTGGCCGTCGGAATGCGAGCCCAAGAGGAGGGCATAGCCCGGCTCTCCCTCTCCCGCGATGACCTCTGGCAAGCGGCAAACCGGGCCATCGGCGACGCCCAGCGAATGACGCAGGTGCTCATGGACTCGGGCGTGATACCCACTCCTCCCCAGGAGCTCTAGGGCCGGCATGCCATACCGGGGGCCGGGGTCCCGGCACCCCGCCCTCGGTCCCGCCTGCCAGGACACCGCCTCGCCTGCCCAGTGAGCCCTCGATTTCCCCGCCCCGACCGACGCAGGTCGGGCTGTAACAGCTCAGGATCGGGGGGACACATGCCGACCAGCGCCGTCGCTGCGCTCGGATTAGGCGAGCCAGCCCCGACTGCACCGCAGGTACACCTTCCTTGGAGGAGTGCGCGCGCCCACGCGCGCTGTCCC